>JBNLCS010000453.1:0-3058 GCA_050303935.1 Bacteroidales bacterium | reverse complement strand
CCGTTACTTTATGACCATTCCGGAAGCATGCCAACTAGTGTTAGAGGCAAGTGCAATGGGTAAAGGTGGTGAAATTTACATTTTTGACATGGGCAAATCAGTAAAGGTTGCTGACCTGGCTAAAAACATGGTAAAACTTTCCGGGTTACAACTTGGTAAAGATATTCAATTGGTATATACAGGTCTTCGCCCGGGTGAAAAATTATATGAAGAGTTATTGCATGATTCTGAAAATACTATACCGACACACCATCCGCAAATTATGATTGCTAAAGTAAAAAAATACGATTTTAACGATATACGAGAGCGCATTAACAAATTTATTGATCCGCTGATTATGCAGGATAAAATGAAAATTGTGAAATTAATGAAAGAATTCGTTCCTGAATTTAAAAGTCAAAATTCAATCTATGAGCAACTCGATTCTGAAAAGTTAAACTAGTGTGTAGATTGCTAGTTTTCCAAACTAATTTTCGCCCTATTTTCCTTTTTTCTGCGTTAGATTAACACTCTCCACACTAGCCCTGGTTAATTTCCAATTTCAAAATAAAAAGAAAATATAATGACATTGTTATAATCCCCTTTTGTTAAATACAGCCACCTTGCCAAAGCTCCATAATTATAATCTGTGTTCTCATATTTAACAATGGGCATTAAAGAATAATTATATTGCAACGAAAAAACCATGTTATCATTAATGTGGTATTTAGCCCCTATAACCCAACTAAATTCAAATTTTTTCAAAGGATTATCATATACAATCTCACTCCCATTATATTCTCCAAAATAGTTAAATAAATAACCACTTACCACACCAGACTCAAGTGAAGAGTTGTAATTCTCAAAGTAATAATTAAACTTTACCGGAAGTTCAATGTACCTAAATTTTTGGTGATACACCAAAGGGTCATTTTTATCATCCGTATAACGGGCCCCTTTGGCCGTATATCTTAATTCAACAATCCCTTTCAAATGTGATGATAATTTCCTTGAAGAATATACACCTCCTGACAATCCTGGTTGATGATAACCGGCATACGTATCGCCATCAACCTGCGAAACAGAAAAACCAAGCATGAAACCACCATCAAAATATTGCGAATGTAAATTTATTCCAGTAAAAAAAATTGACATTAGTGCTATATAAAAAAAATTATTTTTCATCTTGTAGAAGTTTAGACTTTAAAATTTCCACACCCTTACCAGCAGGTTCCCTAATAATTATAACATCTCTCTGGAAATATGCATCAACAGGATTGGGGTCAATAAGATAAACAGGGACACCTGACTGAACATAATTGATAAGACCGGCTGCAGGGTATACATTTAATGATGTCCCTATAACTACATAAATATCTGCCCTACTACTTATTTCAGCCGCTTCAGAAATGGCAGGCACCATCTCTCCAAACCATACTATATTAGGTCTAAGCTGTGATCCCTTTTCACAAGTATCGCCCAATTTTATATCCTTATATCCAATATCATAAATTAGGTTTTCATCTTTTGTACTTCTTGCCTGCGTTAAAACTCCATGCAGGTGCAATACATTCTTGCTCCCGGCAAGCTCATGCAAATTATCAACATTCTGGGTAATGATATTTACTTCATAATTTTTCTGTAAATCAACCAAACCAAGATGACCGGCATTAGGTACTGCTTTTTCCAGTTGTCGCCTTCTATCATTATAAAACCTTAAAACCAATTCCATATCTCTTGCCCACCCTTCAGGACTGGCAACCTGCATAACATCATATTCTTCCCACAACCCGTCCATTTCCCGGAAAGTCCGTAACCCACTTTCTCTGCTCATTCCTGCTCCTGATAAAACAACCAAATTCTCCATCAGATTATAGTTTGTTCGTAATAATATTGCTACATATTTCAAAGTTAATAAATTGACAAATACAAATGTTTTGATAAATATAATTTTCGTAATAAAATTCAGTTTGTTCTCATTACATTTGTACGTTGAAAACATTTTCATGATTGACCACGCAACCATACAAAGGATTTTTGATTCAGCCGATATTGTTGAGGTAATATCCGACTTTGTTAAATTGAAAAAGGCAGGTGCAAATTATAAAGGTTTTAGCCCCTTTACCAATGAAAAAACACCATCTTTTATGGTTTCCCCATCAAAACAAATATTTAAATGTTTTAGCTCAGGAATTGGTGGAAATGCGGTAAGTTTTCTCATGGAGCATGAAAAGTTATCATATCCTGAATCCCTTAAATTCCTGGCCAAGAAATACAATATTGAAATTATTGAAAAGGAGAAAACCGAAGAAGATATTCAGCAGGAAAATGAGAGGGAATCACTTACTATTGTTACATCCTTTGCTCAGAGTTTTTTTAATGATAGTTTGCATAATACTGATGAAGGTAAAGCAATAGGATTATCTTATTTAAGGGAAAGAGGTATTCGTGATGACATAATACGATTATTTCAACTTGGTTATTCACCCGAAAGAAAAGATGCTTTAACGAGGGCTGCCATTGACAAAGGTTACAAAAAAGAATTCCTTATCAAAACAGGGCTAACCATTGAAAAAGAAACGTACCGTTTTGACCGTTTTCATGGCCGTGTAATTTTTCCAATACATTCCTTATCAGGAAATGTTATCGCTTTTGGAGGAAGAGTTTTAAAAAATGATGAAAAGGTTGCAAAATACCTGAATTCACCGGAATCTGAATTATACCATAAAAGTCGGGTATTATATGGCATTTATTTTGCAAAACAGGAAATTATAAAAAAGGACAAATGTTTTCTGGTTGAAGGCTATACTGACGTAATTTCTATGTATCAGGCAAGTATAAAAAATGTTGTGGCAAGTTCCGGTACAGCCCTTACTAAAGATCAAATACGTTTAATAAAACGGTTTACAAATAATATCACCATTATATACGATGGCGATGAAGCGGGTATTAAAGCTTCGTTTAGAGGAATTGACTTGGTTTTGGAAGAAGGGGTCAATGTTAAAGTGTTGTTATTGCCTGATGGTGATGATCCTGATTCATTCTCAAAAAAATACAATTCTGAAGAATTAGTTAAATA
>JBNLCS010000452.1:0-4959 GCA_050303935.1 Bacteroidales bacterium | reverse complement strand
GATATTAATACTTGTTTTGCATATGTTCCATATGGACCAAAATTAGAACCTACTTTTGAAAACCAAGGATTATTTTTAGAACAATTATCAGAATCAATTAAACCATTTCTTCCAACCAATTGTATTTTTATTCGATATGATTTGATTTGGGAAAATCAATGGGCTATTGAAGAAGAATATTTCGATGGTACAGGTAATTGGATTGGCCCGCCTCCAAATCAGACGCAAGAATATAGAGTAAATTTTAGTACCGTTAATTGGAATTTGCAAAAAAGTATTGAGGATAATTTGCCAAAAAACACTTTTTTTCTTGATTTAACTTTAGGTGAGCAGGAATTGCTTTATAATATGAGATATAATACAAGATATAACATAAGAAAAGCAGATAAGGATGGCATCAAAGTTCGTGAATATGGAATTGAATATATTGGGGAATGGTATAAATTGTATCGTGAAACAGCGATCCGGCACAAAATGTCCATTCAAAACCAGGATTACTTTTCTACCATTTTGAAAAACCAGGATAATAACAAAAAGGGTGTAACTGTTAAAATGTTAATGGCTAACATTGATGGTAAATTTCTTTCATCTATGTTTTTGGTTTTATCAAAAAAAAGGGGAACCTATTTATATGGAGCTTCTGCATCTTGCAAAAACAATTTAATGGCAAGCTACGCATTACAATGGGAATCCATGCGGATAGCAAAGAAATGGGGTTGCACAGAATATGATATGTTTGGTTCAGCTCCAAATTTAAAACAAAGCCATCCTTTACATGGTGTACATGTATATAAAAAAGGTTTCGGCGGTAACCTTTATCATAGAATGGGGTGTTGGGATTATCTGTATGATCAAAAAATGTATGATTTATATAGATCACAAGAAATTAAAAAATAAAAAATACCAAAATTATAAAAACTAATACACTCAACCCCTTCCCTCTCATCATCCACAATAAAACCTATTTTATTTTTATAGAAGCATCATAATCGGTATAATGTACGTAATCATTTATATTCATCCACATAACTTGTCTATCAACCTTTGGACCTGCCCCCAATATGGCATAAGGCCTTACATTATCATTTTCTGAGCCTGTTGTTATTTTTTCAATCTCCCATGTATCATCATCATTCTTCGTCCACTTCTGAATTTCAAAAACATCGTTTATTTTACATGATAAATACACTATTTCAGGATTTTCCTTATCAATAGATATTCCACCGGAGTAATTAGGTTCGGGTTCATTTCTACCTTCCGGCGTGTGGGGAAACCAAGGGCCTGAATTTAGTAATTCCAGGTTAACCCATTTTCCACCGGTGAAGTACGAGTAATGATAAATATGGTTATTGTCATCAGGAAAGGTTGCATATGCAACAACAGGATTACCATTTTCATTTTCAGCTACATCCCATATCCAGGCCTTTTGCCTTGTTTCTGATGCATTGTAGACCACGTCTGCCTCTTCCGGATCAACAGGAATATTTTCCCAGTTTTTTATAGTATCACCATTCGCTTTAAATACATATCCATTTGCATAATACATGTAATATATACTATTTGTTGGTTCGCGCCTGGGATGCCCATCAGTAAAAGCAAAATGTATTTTGTCTATATTATTTCCATAAAATTTAATATATGGCCGGCGCTGCTGATAAATACGCTCAGGCAAAATCAATATCTTACCTTTTGACCAGTTGGTCCCCATATCCCTGGAAACCGAAACATTAGGTTTAAAATCCATACCTCGCCAAAAAATAAACATTTTATTATTCTCGTTGCGTAGCTTGCAAAGATTTACATAGGTATACGAATCCCGGTACCCCTGGTAAGCATCAACATCATTTAACGAGAGTGTTTCGGGCTTCTGCCATTCCGAGATATCTTCAGGTTTGGTCGATTTATATACCCATATTGGTTCAGGCGTAGCATGTTTTGAAAACAATAGCCAAATGTACCCTTCTGGTGTAATGTAAACGGCAGGGTTATTATGATCATCTTTTTCAAAATTTTCAACCACCGTGGAAATCAACGTTTCTTTCTTTTTATGGTCGTACATGCCGGCGCAAATATTCCCTTCTTTTGTAACCCATGCCGAATATGTTCTTTTATGGTGGCCCTTATAATAAACTGCCCGTGGATCGGAAAACCAACACCAAGCCCCATCATTTGTGATCGTTGTATGGCTTTTACCCTGTTGTGAATATAAATTGTACGAAATTAGAATTAATAAAATACTAACTGAAACAAATTTTGTTTTCTTTAGCTCATTCATAGTCTTTTCAAATTTTACTTGATAATTCCCGCGTTGACAATATATTTTTTGTCAACAACTTACTTTGATTTAAACTTCTCAAAACAGCCATTATACAATAAAATGTTCAGAAAAACTAACATTTAAGTTGTAACATGTACAAGCATTGAAAAGGTTAGCTTCCCTGAACATTTACAATTCATGGTTAATTTCAGGATGGTCTGTGCCGCATTTTCAACCCACCGTTTTAATCTGATAAAAATGATGGATAATTAAGCAACTTCCTTTTTGTCATAAACCATTTTCCTTGTCCCCATTTGAGACTCTGATTTAATTGTAAGTGTATTGCCATCTTCTGATAAGGTGTACGTTTCAGTAACTTCAAATGTATTCGTTTCACCGTCCCGTTCAAATTCATACGTGCTTTTTATAACCAATGATTTTTTATCTTCAGACCATGACGAAACAGACATCTTCTTTCCATTTCCAAACCCTTGGTTTTCACTTTTTGTACCGTCAAGGTTATATTTCTCATCTTGTTCCACATCTTCACCATTTTGGTTGGTATATTTACGTTTTACATTTAAAACATCCTCCTTTTGATCAATAACTTTTGATTGGTCTGCCCAGTTCATTTGACCCAGTTCACTTTTGTCCCTATTCAACACCCATACCCCAGAAAAATCTGTTTGACCGCCATAAGAAGCTGCAGTTACAATAAAATAAAAGCTCAATAACGTTACAATTTTTACACTAATTTTTGAAGTTTTCATGTTTTTTTAATTTTAAGTTTAACATAAAGGTAATTTTTTAGAAAGCAAAGTTGTCAGGGTCTTCACCAAAACGGTAATTGCGATCTAATGAATCTATAAATTTCATATCTTCTTTGGAAATTTCAAAATTAAATATATCTGCATTACTTATAATCCTGTTTTTTTGTGAGGATTTTGGAATAGTAACTACTCCCTTTTGAAGGTTCCACCTGAGCACTATCTGTACCGGGGTCTTATTATATTTTTCCCCAAGTGCAACGAGTTCATTCACCTTTACAACATTGCCCTGCATCAAAGGGCTCCATGCTTCGTGCTGTATATTGTGTTTTTTACAAAAATCCAATAATGGCTGGTTAATAAGATAAGGGTGGAACTCAACCTGGTTAACCATGGGAACTATCTCAACGGTTGTAAGCAGGTCTTCAAGATGATGGACCATAAAATTACTTACCCCAATGGCTTTAATTCTTTTTTTATGATATAATTTTTCTAATACCTTCCATGTATTTTTGTACTTTCCCTCAACAGGCCAATGTATTAAGTAAAGATCCAGGTAATCAAAACCCAACCTTTCCATTGAACGGTTAAAAGCATTATAAACATTATCGCTTCGTTGATCGCTGTTCCATACCTTGCTGGTAACAAAAATATCTTCCCTTTTTATCCCGCTTGTCCGTATTGCTTCACCAACACCTTTCTCGTTTCCATAGAGCGAAGCAGTATCGATATGTCGATAACCGGCTTCCAGTGCATGGTTGACAACTTCTATAATCTTGCTTCCGTCATCAACCTGAAAAACGCCCAAACCAAAATAAGGCATTTCCACACCATTGTTTAGTTTCCATTTTCCCTGAATATTATTTATTTCCATAGGTCTCCGTATAAAAGTTGGATTTTTACAAAATTATATTGGCTAATTAATTTCAAAAGGTAATAAAATATTTCTTTATGACAATAAAACAACTTTAAAGTATCAAAAACTTTTAGGGATTGTTTTAAAAAATTCTAATTGTAATAATTCTTAATCCATCTATTTACCGGCTTCCTGTAACAAGCTCATATCAACAATTTTCGTGTATTTATCAATTTCTTCTGACTTAATTATTGATATTCTTTCAATAAATATGGGCAAACATTCTTTGTGTGTTTTATTAGAATATAAATTCCCTGATAGTGAAAAAAACCTCTCACCTTCTATTCTGATTTTTTCAACCTGATTTCTAAAATGACGCCATTTTTCATTATACTTAAAACTTTGACTTATCCCTACACTACTTGCTGTTATAACCCCCAAAATAGAAAAAACTATCTTGCTGTATGTCTCTGATATGGGAAATGCACTAACTGCTGGAATTGAAGCCCCTCCAATTATTGAAACAACAGTCAACACCTTGTCCATGATGTAATTTTTTTCAACCAGTTTTTCTAAATGAGAAATAAATTCCAACCAATCGGCCACTATCAGTCCTTTTTGATAATCATCAATGTCTAATTGGTTTATTAACGAAGAGACGTTTTTTTTATAAATTTTATGATCCATGGGGTTTTTGTTTTAATTATACTTTTACACCAATAACTAAAATGTCATCAACTTGATCATGGTCTCCCTGCCATTCAGATAAAGTTTCAGACAATTTGTTATTTTGTTCCTGAACATCCATGTCAGAAATAGAAATAAGCAATTCTTTAAAACGTCTTTTCATGAATTTCTTGCTATTTGGGCCTCCGAATTGATCTGTATACCCATCAGAAAAAACGTAAATCATATCATTTTTTTGCAATTGGATAGAATGTGTTTCAAATGGAATATCATCAAAAATATTAAAACCCACGGCAGATCTATTTGCTTTGCATTCAATTAATTCTTTTTTCCTTACAACAAATAATGGATTATACGCGCCCGCATATTCTAACATTAAACTATCAACTTTC
>JBNLCS010000451.1:0-1411 GCA_050303935.1 Bacteroidales bacterium | reverse complement strand
AAATTATATTTATCATTAAATATGCTGGTTGGTCGATTGGAGATTATTTCTTTTTTAATACTGTTTTCAAAATCGTTTTACAGGATTTAGATATTAAAATTTATATTTCTTTTTAGTCCCTTAAATCCGGATCTTTTAACGGCCGACTTTTTGAAAATAGCATTAAATTTTTCTTTTTCCAGGTCTTGCCATTCATTTTTAGTGAATTGCAGCATTTCAGGAAAAGGGGAAAAAGAGGTTTCCTTAGTTGATAATTTTTTATTGTTCCAGGGACATACATCCTGGCAAATATCACATCCAAAAATATAACCGTTAAATTTACCTTTTAGTGTTTTAGGAATAGTATCCGATTTGTTTTCAATAGTTTGATAAGAAATACATTTATTACTATCTACTACTTTTGAAGAAACTATTGCATTTGTTGGGCATGAATCGATACATCGTGTGCATGTACCACAATATTCATTGATCGGGGTATCGTATTCTAACTCAAAATTAACGATGAGTTCACCAAGAAATATAAATGACCCTATTTTCTTGTTGATAAGAAGAGAATGTTTTCCTATCCAGCCAAGGCCTGCCTTTTGAGCCCATTCCCGGTCCATTACCGGGGCAGAATCAACAAATGCCCTTCCTTCAGTTTCAGGTTTAATTTCCTGTATGTATGAAAAAAGGGATTTAAGTTTTCTTTTCAGCACAAAATGATAATCTTCACCATAGGCATATTTTGATAATTGATAAGATTGTCTATTTTGAACTTTTTCAGGGTAATAATTTAATATTACACAAATTATTGATTTAGCATTTTCAACCAGCAGGCGCGGATCAACACGTTTTTCAAAATGGTTTTCCATGTATTTCATTTCTGCATGGTAACCATTTTTAAGCCAGTTTTTTAATCTTTCCGAGGGTTCTTTCAGGTATTCGGCTTTTGCTACACCACAATCATCAAAACCTAATTCTATAGCTTTTTCTTTAATTTTTAACGTGAGTTCCTGTTTATTCAGGCCCATACATGGAAAATTATAACATACCAAGTTCCAATTTAGCTTCTTCAGACATAAGTTCCGGGCTCCATGGTGGATCAAAAACCAGTTTTACTTCTGTGTTTTTAACTTCTTCAAGTCCGTCAATTTTTTCTTTAACTTCCAGAAGTATATCATCTGCAACCGGACAATTAGGGGCTGTTAATGTCATCTCGACACTAACATTAAAGCCTTCTTCAGCTTCGTCTACTTCAATTTCATAAATTAATCCAAGTTCGTAAATATTTACGGGTATTTCAGGGTCAAATACTGTTTTAAGCTGCTTGACAATATTTGCTTCAGTCTGTAACTTTTTGTTATATGCATCTTCCATAAGCTATTCCTTTCTTTAGCTGTTTTTTGCTTTAAATGCTATTGCATACAAT
>JBNLCS010000450.1:0-5302 GCA_050303935.1 Bacteroidales bacterium | reverse complement strand
AACCGGATCAATGGTATTTTTTTAATACTCCCTATATTTTATGGTACAGCCGTATTATTTATAACCACAAAGGTTGCCCGAAAAAATTATTCCTTTATTTAGTGACGCGTCACTTTTAATATGGAGAAACGGAATCAATATTTGATGCACTTTTCCAAATGGTTTTATGCGTCACTTTTTTGTTGACTTAACATTAGTTAGTTGTAACAATTTATTCAACACTTTTTCGGAAACCATAAATGCAGTTCCATGCCTTATTCCATCAGGAAATGATACATTTTCTGATACATCTTCCCATTCTTTCATATCTTTTGACCGCACTGCACCATACTGATGGTTTACATACTTATCGAAGTAAACATATACATATTCTCCAATGGTCAGGGGTGTTGGGCCTTCTGCCCAGTAATTGCCGGTAATAGGTTGCGATACGTTGACCGGGTAAGGCCCCTGGGCGCTTTTTGAAACCGTAACACGAATATTCTTTTCAGGAGGATTTGAGTTTTCATTCTTAACAAACATATAATACTTTTTATCCTTTTTCAGGATAGTTGCATCAATTACGCTAAAGCCAGGGTTAAAAAACATTTTTGTTTCACTAAATTCTTTAAAATTCTTAGTAGTTACATAATACATTCTATGATTCAATCCTTTTTCACTATCAGATGTTAAAACCTCTTTATGTCGTCCGGGAATAGTGGTAGCCCAAAAAATAATATATTCCTTTTTTTGATCGTCATAAAAAATCTCAGGTGCCCAACAATTTTTAGCTTCTCTTTCATGTTCCATGACAGGTATAATTTTTTGTTCAGACCAATTTATCAAGTCTTTAGAAGATGCATAGCCTATGTGTTTGTCCCACCAACCGGTAGTCCAAACCATATGAAACAGACTGTCTGCCCCAAAAATAATACATGGGTCACGCATCAATTTATCTTTACCCACCGTAGGTGTTAAAACCGGCATACCGTTATTCACCGCTTTCCAATTTGTACCGTCATGGCTGTATGCAAAATGTAGGCCATCCAGGCCATTTTTCACAAAATAAGAAAACAGGTAAACATGTTCTTGGCTGTAAGCACAGGTAAAAACAAAATAAATTAAAAAGAAAAAAAGTTTTCTCATGATATCAGATTTAATAAATTTATATCCAAGAATAGTCATTTTTGGAATACCATAAAAACAAAAAAGCACGACCCGTTTTTAGATCGTGCTTTTTTATTTTGCTAAAATCCTGAAGCTTTTCCCCTCTATATCAAATGTTAACTTTTCCTTTATACCTGTTTTAACAAATTCCTCATTCACCTCTTCAACATCCAACCACTCAACACTTAATTTTCTTTTTATCAACCTTTCCTTATTATCCTAATATCTAGTCTCTGGCTATTTATTGCCTTAAATCAACCAAAATCTTTTTAACCTCACGCTTCAGGATCTTAACAAAAAACCAAAGAACATATAACTAAACCTTAAATAAAAAAACCTATACAAATATACGAGTACTTTTAATAGCAGGTTAGTAGCGTATTTACCCATTTTTCAAGTAAAAACATGTAATTAAACATGGGTAAAAACCGACATTATACATAACTGTTTAAATACAAATAAAGCACAACAAATTGGTAATGACAAACTTAAAGCAATAAAACCTATTAAAACTTGATCACAATTATTTGTATTTAAATTACTTAAGCAAAATATTAATATGAAAACAATGATTATTTAGCAATATTTTTTAAATTAGAACTATAATTACCAGTGTACATTACATTAGAGTAGTAACCTAAATATATAATTATATGCTGATGAAACCCTCATGCATTAATACCTGTAAAAAGACATTGTTAAATCATTACTTATCCCAATTTTTTGGGAAGGGCTTTAGTGTTTACAAGAATTAGGGTTTCAGAATATAGAAGATTTATTATTGATATACAAGGATTTAAATAAATTTATTCGACTGAGAACCGCATAGGGGGACTTGATACGAAACTGATCCCTATACAAAAGGAAATGATTAAAAATGAAGCACTTAATATATTTTTATACGTATGAAACATCCATGTACTAAACTTCACAACAAGGACATGAACAAAACATTGCCTGCCCCGAATTTTCGGGGGATGTTCCACGATCAAGTAATACTAATGCTAAATACATTTTTGTATTTAATTATAAAACAAATGTTTAATTAAATTTTATTCTAGTGAAAAAAAATGTCTTAACAGTAACTATCTTAATTTGTCTGACACATTTTATTAATGGGCAATCCACTAATTTAGTAAAAAACCCAAGTTTTGAAGCTAAATATGAATGCCCTGTTGAACATAATCCAGAAAACAAATCCCATCGTCTTGTGCCGGGTTGGGATTATCCCAGTGAGGCTGCTCCGGATTATTTCCATAGATGTGGTGGCACGGATGCTTCCGTACCAAAAAATTTTGCAGGAGAAAGTGAACCTAAAGATGGAGATGCTTATGTAGGCGCCATTTTAAGCGGAACCAGTGAAGAACGGCGTGAATATATCCAAGGAGAATTAAAAGTTCCAATGATAGCCGGCCAAAAATATTGTATTACTTACAATTACAGGTTGGCTTCTGATTCAAAATTTGCAGTAGATCAGTTAAGTGTGTATTTCACCAACCAAAGGGTTGTTACTAAGGGCATTACTGCCATAAGTGCCAACACACAAATTAATAATACCCCAGGACTGTTTCTGGACAATACCGAAGATTGGAAAGAAATATGTAATGTTTACACAGCCAAAGGAGGTGAAAAATTTTTTACTGTTGGAAATTTTAAAAATTATGACAACACCAACTATGTAGCAACCGGTAAAGACGTACAAAACCAGAGAGGGAAGCAATATGCCTACTATTACTTTGATATGTTTGCTATTCGTTTATTAGAAGATTGCAAGGATTGTCCCTGCATACAACATAACTTTGATGTTGTTGTAACAGATACATTCTATACGGGAGGGCTTGATCCAATTACAGGAAAAATTGATAGAATAATAAACGATGGAAGGATCAGCCTTGCTATCAAAGGAGGTACCCCTCCATACCAAATTAATTGGAGTAATAATGCAAAAAATTTAAAGCTCATAAATTTACCTGCAGGTAAATATACTTACAAAGTTAATGACGATTATAATTGCACAGCAACCGGGACCATTACCTTTACTGAACCTGAGGTTAAAAAAGACGATTTTATGGAAGGTTTAAAGAATATAGAAGAAGGCGCATCGATTGTTCTTGAAAACATATTTTTTGAATTCAACAAAACCGAATTACTTCCTGAATCGTATGCAGAACTGGATTTTGTTTTAAATTTTATTCGTGAAAACGATATCAAATTAATTGAAATTTCCGGTCATACCGATGACAAAGGTTCTGATGAGTATAATCAAAAATTATCTGAAGGACGGGCACAGTCAGTTGTTAATTATCTTGTTGAAAATGGTGCTGATAAATCAAGGTTGTTAGCACAAGGTTATGGAGAAACAATGCCAATCGAAAGTAATAATACGGAAAAAGGAAGAGCTACTAACAGAAGGGTTGAATTTAAAATTGTAAAAAAATAATTGACCTGAAAGCTTAAAAATTATTTAAACACACAGATACTATCATAATATGAAAACAAAAATACACACTTGCAACATATTACTCATTATTAGTTTTTTACTACTCTCAACTAACTTTAATACCATTCATTCACAATCCGTCAAAAAAGCTTACAAAAACCTTGAAAAACTTGAATATTCAAAAGCTTACGAAGAATTTAAAGATGTAATATCTAAAGACAAAACCAATACAGCAGCATTGTTTGGGTTAACTTACCTGTATGCTAACGAAAAAACTGGTTATTATGACATTTTTGAAGCCTGGAAACAAGCCAAAGTGACACGACAAAACCTGGGAAAGCTTACACAGGAAGATTCTGAAGTGATGGATGAATATTTCGTGGCTACGGAAAAATTGAGAAGGCCGGTACGATATAAAATGGAAAAACACCTGGATGAGGTTGAAAGTAAACTGATCCGGTTTATGCGTGAAGAAAATGATTTGGAAGTTGTGAACCGGTTTCTTGATGAATTTAAAGATTTTGAACATTATGAAAATATAGTTCACATTAGAAATTATATTGAATTTAGAAAAGCAGAAGAAAAAAATACACTTGAAGCAATACAGGAATTTATTAAAAAAAGGCCTGATGCAGCCCAAATTGAAATAGCAAGGGAAATAAGAAACGAACTGGCTTTTAAAGAGGCCAAAACAAAAAACACAGTGCAAGCGTTAAACCAGTTTATTAACGCTTACCCCGATGCCCTTCAAGTACCTGATGCTGAAACAATTAGAAACAGGCTTGAATTTAATAATGTACAACGTTTAAATACCTTTGAGGCATTTCAGCAGTACGTGGAAAAGTATCCTAACTCAACGTTTATACCAAAAGCAAGAGAAATACAAAAGAAGCTTGTTTACGAACAAGCAAAAAAAATCAATACCATTGAGGCGTATAACAAATTTATCAGCATGTACCCTGACGGGGCACAATATATTGATATATTTAATTTAAAAACAACAGAGCTAGGGAAAAAATTTAATACATTGAATGATGATTTCAAAGCCCCAATCACATGGACAAAAGGTTACGATAACGAAACAGATGACAACCTGGCAAAAGATCTTTGTGTAGATACGGAAGGAAACCTGATAATAGCCGGGGCAACCATGCAGGATGATACTTCTGAATATGTTGACGCATGGATAATTAAACTCGACAACCAACAAAAAATGTTATGGAACAAGGTGTTGGGTGAATACTTTAACGATTTCCCGACTAAAGTATTAACTGATAAAAACAATAACATTATTGTTGCGGGTATAATAAACCGTATCAACGACACTCTTCCAGGACAAGCCTGGATATTTAAAATGAACCAGCGAGGTGAAAAAATATGGAACCGTAAGCTGGAAATTCCAGAAATACTATCAATGGATATAAATTCCAGGAATGAGATAATATTAGGGGGATATCAACAAAACGACACCTTGCCCGATAATTATGTCCTATTTAAACTTACTCCCCAGGGAAGAAAATTCTGGAAAAGAAGTTATGAAGGTTTTGGCCGGGTAAATGATGTTGTTGTAACTGATAACGATGATATTTTAGTTGCCGGGGATAAATGGATTTGGAAAATAAATACATACGGTTATATTCAATGGGAGAAAACAATAGAACCTACCGATAGCATTGTTGCCATGTATGAGTTGAATGACCGTAAAATAGCCCTTCT
>JBNLCS010000449.1:0-5269 GCA_050303935.1 Bacteroidales bacterium | reverse complement strand
AGGTATTTAATTCTTCTTTAACGATTTGTAATTCATTTACTAACCAATTATTCTCTCCTGAAACGTCACACTTTATACCATTTTTTGCAACTGAAATAACCTTAATTTCCCCATCATTATCCCAGTCAAAATTGGAAATTTTTACCGATACCGTCTCATCGTCAATGTATGGATATATTTGAGAAATTTGATTTATTTTATTTGAAAGCCTGAAAGTATATTCATAGGTAAAAATATTACCACCTTCCACTTCCTTATTTTCACTTGGACTTGTACTTAAAAAATAAGTGTACAGGTTACCGTCATCACCTGAAATACCCTCTGCAATTATTTTAAACAGTCTTCATCCGAACTTTTCAATATACTCGCCCTCAAATGGGTTGAACGGGCCAAAGGTATACCACTTGTTGTTGTATTGCGGCTCACTTCCAAACGTTTTTGAAGCTATATTAATTCCGCTTTTATAGTTTCCCACCGGATTGACATCCTGTGCATCCTTGTCAGACCAGCAATTTTTTCCACCGTAAACCGAGAATCTAATTTTTGTGTTATAATCACCTTTGGGTTCATCTAAATCGCCTCCTGTATCAGGATCAAAAACCCTGATATATATGGGGGCTATTTGATCTTTGGGTATCTTACAGAAAAATATCTGGCAAAAATCATCATCTCCCCATGATTTGTCTGCATCTTTTCCAAAAGTTACAAGGTATGGAATATTCTCATCAACAGCAGGTGCTGGTTGAGCATAAGCTACCATTGTTTTAAACAAAAATATGGGAATCAAAAAAAATAAAGTAGGGAACAAAAAAACTCTTTTTTCTATAATAAGCATAATCAATAAGTAAGTTAGATAAATATCATAATAGTACTAAACTGCTTTAAAAACAGTATATCTTACATCAATTGGTTCTTTCTTAACAAAATTTCATTGTGTTATTTATTGTTTACAATTTTAATTTTTTTATACACACAAACTTTTTTTGTAATTTTTAAACTATCTGTTTCCCCAATTAATCCTAACTTAACCATAAAGTCACCCGTTTTTTTAAATGAATAATCAACGGCAGGTCCATGATTATCAAATCCATTGCCAAAATCCCAGTGATAATCTGTTATTATAATACCTGGCAAATAAGAGCTTAATCCATCAAACCTTAATTTTTCATCTGTAAGTGCAATTTCCTCCGAGGTAATATATGGCTGTTCAAAATAATCAATTTCAAAAGAATGAGGTGATGGCCTGTTAATTGTGTCACCTGTATTGTTATTAATCACCCTTAGAATAACAGTATATTCTCCTGGGCCAGGGAAACAATATTCCACTTTTTCACCATTAATTTTAACACCTGAACCGAAGTCCCACTCATATTTAGTTGAAATGGTATCGTTTACAATAAGCCGTTCGTCATAGAAAATATAACAAAATGTATTTTCTCTTTGCTCAACACAATTATCAAACTGAACCATATTTCTGTTGTAAGTGTAAATATCATCAGATCCTTTTCGGTTTGAGGAAAAATATCCCGTTTGGAAATTGGGGTCGGCAATCAATCCAAAATCATCAGCAGTAGAATTAATATCCCGGCCAAGGTGTATAGGGCTAATCCATTCTCCATTAAGTTCTTGTGTGTAATAAATATCCTTACCTCCAAAATTAATATTTTGACCATCGGATGAGAAATATAATCTCCCCGATTTGCATGCAAATGGATATAATTCGTTTTTAATTGTATTTATTTTTGGGCCCATATTAACAGGCTGGTTCCAGTCTTTGCCATTCCAATCACAATAATAAAGATCAATACCTCCATAGCCACCAGGCATATCAGAAGCAAAATATAATCTTTTGCCATCAGGTGTTAGTGCGGGTGTTAAAAAGAAATAGTCGGCATTGTTATAAACAAAGGGTTTAATATTTGTCCAAATGCCATTTTCCATTTTGGCAGAATATATAGCAAGTCCGATTATAGAATCTGTAACATCTTTTAATTTCCTTTTTACTTCAGTGTTCCTGCAAAAATAAATTACATCCCCTGTTTCATTAAATGTAGCCGGACCATCATTGAAAAATGAAGTAAGTTCATTTGATAAAAGTGAGACATCATTTTTGCCTGTTTTGACTTTATCAGCATACAATAAATTAAAATATACCTTGTCCTTATTTTGATATTTAGGTATGTATTTATCTTTTATATTACTACAAAAAACAATCCCACTTTTATAGTAAACCGGTGAATATTCATCATTTAAAATTGTGCTAAATGGAGCAAGCTTAACTTTATAACCTTTGATTTGAGCAAATAACAAATTAGTTGCTGTTAATAAACCAAATAGAAGAAATATGCCTTTGGAATTTTTAATCATTGGGTAGATTTATTTTCCTTATCAAGATATCTTTACGCTATAAATAAAGCGTTTAAACTTAACTAAGTTGGTTTTCTATCAACGCACAAGATAATAAAAATATATTATGATACCATTATCCCAAATTAAGCAATAGCGATTTATTTACTGCTTAGCAATGGAAAAATTTTTTTTCAAAAATCCTTGTTTCCTTTTATAAACAGGAGTTCTGAAAATATTATAAGTTGAAAAAAACTTATAAAACAGAAAAAAATTACAGTTTTGATCAACATCTATTCTGCTGCTTAATTTGGAATTATTCAACCGAAAATAATGAGGGTTATAATGGCAATACATTCAGAGGTAATCTAAACTTCTATTTTATGAATACTCCAACTTTTAATTATTACATCGCGCCAGGGTTTATTATAAAGAAATTACATTATAAAAATATTACCTTCGAAGATGTAAATGAACGACCTAAATCAATTAATAATTTAGCAATAATTTTAGGATTTCGAATAGGACTTTCATTTAATTTAAAAACAAAGACACAAAACAATACTAACTTGTAATTATTTTGTGTCTTGATATTTTAGCTGCAAGAAAATTACTTCTTTAATATCCACTCAGCCAGCCAGTCACCAACCTGAGAAGTTTTGTATGCTTTGTCCGTAGCGATATCTTCGGTAACATATCCTGCTTCCATGGAAGCTGTAACCGCCTCACGTACAAGCTGGGATTCTTTTTGTAAATTAAGCGATTCTAACAACATGGCTGCTGAGAGTACAGTAGCCAGGGGGTTGGCAATATCTTTGCCTGCAGCCTGTGGATAAGAACCATGAATAGGTTCAAAAACAGAGGTATGTGTACCAATGGATGCTGAAGGTAAAAGCCCCATTGAACCAGTTATAACACTCGCTTCGTCTGATAATATATCACCAAACATATTTTCGGTTACAATAACATCGAATTTTGATGGCCATTGAATGATCTGCATAGCAGCATTATCTACCAAAAGAAATTCAAGTTCCACGTCGGGATATTCAGAAGCAGTTTCCTGTACAGTTTCTCTCCATAAACGAGATGTAGCCAACACATTTGCTTTATCAACGGCAGTGAGTTTTTTCCTTCTTTTCATGGCATATTCAAAAGCCATTTTTGTTACCCTTGCTATCTCGCACTTTGAATAAACATTTGTATCAAAGGCTTTTGTGCCATCTTCAGTCCTTCCCCTTATTTCTCCGTAATAAATTCCTCCAGTCAATTCACGTATCATTACAAAATCGGCCCCTTCAACCAAATCCCTGCGTAACGGTGACTTGTGGATCAATGATGGGAATACTGTAACTGGCCTCACATTTCCATATAAGCCTAGCTTTTTCCTCATGGCAAGTAAACCTTGTTCCGGTCTCACTTTTGCTTTAGGGTTATTGTCATATTTCGGGTCACCAATAGCTCCAAATAAAACAGCATCCGATGACATACACAATTCGTGAGTTTCATCAGGATACGGATTTCCTGTTTTATCAATGGCAATTGCTCCGGTCAGTCCAAATTTAAAATCAAATACATGATTAAATTTTTCTCCTGTAGCTTTTAAAACTTTCACGGCCTGGTCAACTATTTCAGGCCCTATTCCATCTCCCGGTAATGTTGCAATATTAAAATTCATATTTTGTTTATAATTGGTTACAGTAACAAGGCCGCAAAGGTATAAAAAAGTGATTAACTGAGGAATAAAAGGTTGGTGGTTTTTAATATAAATAAGGAGGAAGAGGAAAATGTCGCCTTTATTGCGAGGACGCAGGACGAAGCAACCTATAAAGCTGAAAAAGATTGCTTCGCTTTGCTTGCAATGACGGAGGTTCCAAATATTTCTTATTCTTTATTAGAAGATCTTATATACGTTCTGCAACAAGATCACCTACTTCCGTAGTAGAATATCCCATTCTTCCCGCTCCCATGCTCTTTAACTTATTGGCAGTAACGTCCATAATGGCATCTTCTATAGCCAAAGCTGCTTTTGTTTCGCCTAAGTGATCAAGCATCATGGCGCCACAAGCTATGGAGGCCAATGGGTTAATAACATTTTTACCCGTATATTTTGGTGCTGAACCTCCAATGGGTTCAAACATACTTACACCTTCGGGGTTGATATTACCTCCGGCAGCAATCCCCATTCCACCTTGTGTAATGGCACCAAGGTCGGTAATGATATCGCCAAACATATTACCTGTTACAATAACATCGAACCACTCAGGGTTTTTTACCATCCACATGCAGGTAGCATCTACATGATAATAGTCTCTTTGAACAGCACCATAATCTTTTTCACCAATTTCATTAAATGCCCTTTCCCAAAGGTCATAAACATAGGTTAAAACATTGGTTTTTCCACAAAGGGCCAACGTGTTCCTTTTATTTCGTTTTTTTGTATATTCAAATGCAAAACGTAAACAACGTTCAACCTGCTTACGGTTATAAACCATACTTTGAACAGCCACTTCATCAGGAGTGCCCTTCATTGTAAAACCTCCTATTCCGGTGTACAGCCCTCCTGTGTTTTCACGGACCACAACGTAGTCAATATGCTCAGGGCCTTTATCTTTTAAAGGGGTTTCAACACCAGGGTAAAGTTTAACCGGACGTAAATTGATATATTGGTCTAGTTCAAATCTCAGGCGTAATAATATTCCTTTTTCAAGTATCCCGGGTTTAACATCGGGGTGACCAATGGCGCCTAAAAATATAGCGTCAAATTTTTTTAACTGGTCAGATGCGGAATCAGGAAGAACTTCACCGGTTCTGATATAACGGTCGCCACCGAAATCAAAATTTTCCATATCCAATTTAAATCCAAATTTTGCTGCTGCGGCATTCAATACTTTTATACCTTCAACAACCACTTCCGGTCCGGTTC
>JBNLCS010000448.1:0-3601 GCA_050303935.1 Bacteroidales bacterium | reverse complement strand
TTTTTATGCAGTTTGATTATAACACACGGGCCCAATATAACATGGGTGGTTTACAATCCCCAAACCCGGTTTTTTTGTACAAATTTTGAGCGGTTTTATTATCGTTACGCACCTCCAAAGTAACTTTATAAAAACCCATTTCATTTGCCAATTCTATGTTTCGCCTAATCAACAGTTCTCCAATGCCTTTTCCCCGGTAATTTTTGTTTACAATTACATCATGGATATTTAAGAATTTTTTTGCGGCAAAAGTGCCAAAGTTTATAAAGCTATTGGTTAATCCAACATATTTACCATCATATTCAGCTAATAAACTTATAACAGTTGGATGGTTCTTTAGCCCTTCAATCATTTCTTTGTTTTTTTGATCACTGTGAGCCGGGACCCCTCCCATTTCATCTGTCATGTAATCCCGCATTAATTTAATTATAACATCACAATGTTCAGTAATGTTAAAGTCACATTTTACAATTTCCATTAAACTAAATTTTAAACAAATTATTACACTTTTAACCCTACAATTAACATGTCATCTATTTGATCATAACTACCTTGCCATAAAGACATAAAGTTTATAAGCTCTATTTTTTGTTCCTTCATTGTTTTGTTTCTGTTTTCGTACAACAGGTCAACAAATTTTCTTTTTCTTAGCTTTTTACCTTCATCACCACCAATTTGGTCCATATATCCATCTGAAAACAAATATATTTGATCATTTTTTTCGAATTCAAAATAATGTTCGTTAAAATCCGTATCGCATTTTCTGTGGATCCCTACCGGCATTTTGTCAGCAGGAAGTTCTATTATTTTATCATCCCTGATAAGTAATGAAAAATTATATGCCCCAGAATACTGTAATACATCATAGTCCATGTTAAAAGCACACAAAGCAATATCTAAACCATCATATATCAAACTGGATTGTGTTTGTTTTAAAGAATTAATAATTTTTTCTCGTAAGATATTTAAAATAGTCCCCGTGTTATAATTTCCTTGCATAAATACAATTTCATTCAATAACGTAACACCCAGCACCGACATGAATGCCCCGGGCACCCCATGTCCCGTGCAATCACCTACAGCAACAAAAACAAAATCTTTAATTTTTGCATACCAATAGAAATCACCACTAACAATGTTTTTGGGATTATTGTAAATAAAATATTCTGAAAAATTGTGTGTAAGAATTTTTTCATCTGAAAATATTAAATCCTGGATTATCCCGGCATATTTTATACTTTCTAATACATTTTCATATTTGTTTTTATAGTTGATCATATCTGAATATGACGAAATATATTGGTTGATTTTTTCTAATTCATTACGGGACTTACCGTAGAAGGGTGTTATACCTTCTTTCATATTCTCAGAACCTATGAATAAGGTTAACGGTTTAAATTTTGTATTATTTACAGTTAGTAGAGGATTAATTGTTTCTATTTCGGTATTGTCAATATCTATGATCAGGGCACTCAAAAAGTTTTCTGACAGTTTTTTAACCAAATTGCCATCACTAATTTGTTTTAGAGTGGTTTCTTCTTTTTTGTGGGTGTTGAAAAATTCAAAAACAGATTTATCACAATTGAAAAAATAGACAGTAAAATTCTTCAAATTATTTTGATCCTCCATAAAGTTAAATTAACAAAAAAGTTTCTTTTTTTATTATTGAATCGTATAAAAATAAGTTGGAATAGTTTGACAAATATTAGTTTAACATGAATGAATTTATGTTGTTTTTACTGATAATGTTTCGGAAGTTTTGATGAGTAGTTTTTAAGACGATTGATATAAATAGAAGTTCTAAAATTCTTGTTTTGTTTTATTTTTTTGTAATTTAAAATAAACTTATTACTATGAGCAATATACATCCCTTAATATTTATAGTTGAAGATGATAAAGCCTTTGCGATTATGATTAAAAAATATCTTTTTGTAAAGGGTATAAGAAATATAGAGATATATAATTCTGGTGAAGAATGTTTAGAAAATATTTCTAAAAATCCAAAAATAATTATTCAGGATTATGACCTGACAGGTATGAATGGGATGGAAGTCCTTAAAAAGGTTAAACAAACGAATAAAGAAATTCAATTCATTTTCTTATCTGGTCAACATTCTTTAAAAACTGCGGTTGAAATAATGAAAAATGGTGCTTCAGATTATGTAGTAAAAGATGAAATAGCGAAAGATTATGTTTTGCATAAAATTAGAAATATAATTCATATTATCCGTTTGGAACATAAGCAAAAAACAGACAGGTATGTAAAGTTTATTTTCATAATAACATTGCTTGTTTCTTGGGTAGGTTTAATATGGTTGTATTTTATACGCAATGGTTAAAATTTTTAAAGTATTAATTTAAATGTAGTCCCTTTTCCGGGAGTTGATTCAAAATCTAATCCAAAGCCATGGGAATCAATAATTTTTTTGGTAATGTAAATTCCTGTACCCGTCCCTTTTTCACCATCGGTACCTATTGTTGATTTATTTAATTTGCTGGAAAAAAGAGTTTTCTTTTCTAAATCGATACCTACGCCCGAATCAGATATATTCAGTATATTCTTACTATTCTCATTTGAAAGAAATATTTTAACGTCGCCACCTTGTTTTGTGTATTTTATAGCATTGCTTACAATATTGTTAACTGCATTTGTAAAGTAGGTTACGTCCACGTCAATTGGAAATTCAGGAATATTGACCTTTAGATCAATATTTTTTTTATTGAGCCGGGGTTTGAATGTTAACACTACATTTTTTATTATATCTTTTAGATTTGTAATTTCTTTTTCCAGTATTAATTCTCTTTGACCAATATTTGACCAGGCCAACATTTTATTAAAATAATCAATAACAAAGTCTGACGAGCCATAGATATAATTTAATGTTTCTCGTTGTTCTTCGTTGAGTTTCAAGCTTACATCTTCCAACAATATCTGTGCAAAGCCTGAAATGGTTGTAAAAGGGGTGCGAAGGTCATGAGAGATCATTCGTATAAAGTCGTCTTTTATTTTAAGGTTGTTCTTCAATTCTGTTTCCTGCTCCTTAATCTTTATTACTGTATCTATTCTGGCCAAAAGTTCGATCTCGTCAATCGGTTTTTTAATATATTCTAATGCACCCAATGAAAGCGCTGTTTCAATATTATCACCATCGGTTAAGGCACTTATCATGATTACCGGGATGTTATTGAAAATATGATTTTGTTTTAATTTTCTTAATGTATCCAGACCATTTAGTTCAGGCATCATAATATCTAAAAGAATAAGGTCTGGTGAATAATTTGATCTTAATAGTTCAAGACATTCTAATCCGTTGGAAGCAGATTTTACATCAAACCCTTCACTTGATAATATTCCTTCCAACATAAAAATATTAGCTTCTTCGTCGTCTACGATGAATATTTTTTTCTTGTTTTCCATGTTTTTTAAGTTTAATTCAGGATTTTGGTTATTTCATTAATAAGCATATCTTCAGATATAGGCTTCAAAAGAATATTTTTGTATGTATAGCGGCGCTTGTAAGGGATTGATCCTGTACCTGTTATTAAGAGGACCGGATATTTATCAGGAAAATTCTTATCCAACCTTTTCATTATATCATAA
>JBNLCS010000447.1:0-4752 GCA_050303935.1 Bacteroidales bacterium | reverse complement strand
GTAATATTAATTTTAAAATTTTTATAAACGTCTTCTTTGGTTAGATCATTGGTTAACAAACCACGAAGATTATTGTCAATTAATGCAAGCGAATTGGTACCTGTATAATTTTCACCCATTAAATAACTGGCCCCAATAGCATGCCAGATATTATAGTTATATTTTTTTGCAATATAATTCAAAAAGTTCTGATATGGATCATTTTCAAGATAGTTTTGCTCCATATTCAAGGCAATTCCGGTTGGGTTTTTAACACGTTTTTCCCATTTTTTGGCAAATTCCGGTGTACTTATGTTTCTTAAAACGGCAATGGCATCATTCCTGTTTGGTGAAAGGTTAAAAACAGCATAGCTCGTTTGTATATTTCCATAATATCCATGAACATCTGTAAGATGCGGTAATTCTGCTGGTAATATATTGAAAACTTTTTTTTCATCAATTGATTTAAGTTCATTAAATAAATCCGTAGTGCCTACCATGAACAGGCATTTTCCCTTTAAAAAATATTCTTTGGCTTCATGGGAGGTATAAACATTGTGCGATTTATTTAAAACATTAAATTGTGAGAGTTGATTAAAAGCCGCGATAATTTCTTTTAAAACTGAGACACTATCACTGTATAAGTCAGTTGTACTAAAGTTATATGTTTCAAGAGAATTAAGAACAAGATGTTGAAAAAGAATACTTATTTTTAATTCATTTGATTCACAAAACGTAGCAATATGTTCGTCTTCATCTTCTATTGAATTGTTATATTGCTGGACATTTTGGGCATATTTTTTTAGGTCTTCAAAGTTCATGTTTCTGTCTTTTATTTCCAGTCCTATTAGCGAGGCCAGTCTGGCATTATACCATAACACACCATATTCCCCGTCCAAATAGGGGCCAATAAGTAATCCTTCAGTGTTGTTTAAAATATAAGGATTATTTACAACTTCAGATTTTTGGGATAACCGGAAACCTTCTTCATTTTTGAAATCAACAAGGTATTTACTTCCCCACAATGAATCTTTAAGAATATTACTTACTTCCTGGTATATATTTTCATTTATCCAAATAATATCAATGTCGTAAATATTGTTACGGATCATTTTTACAATTTCCTGGGCTTGTTTTTTTACTGAGGGGTTACCTTTATCAACAAGAAATATTTCAGTATTTTGATGAAAAAATTCATATTCACGGGCAAATTCTTCTATTAGTTTCTTTTTGATTTGTTGACCACTCCAACCAACCATCCAGTTCACACGTGATACCTTACCCGTTTTGTTGCGGTGGATTTTTATTTTTTGATTGTCACGATTGAATCCCTGCGCGTAATTGATATATAACAGATAGATTATAAGAATGGCAGTGGCAGGTAATATAATTTGATAAATTAACGCTTTTAAACGACTTTTATACATTGCCTTATTTATTTACTTTTTAACATCGTTACTATTTATATAATTCTTGAAGTAAATAATCCATTGTTAAATTAACAAAAAAATTAATTAGTTAAAACATTATACCTGGAATTATGGTTTATGTTAAGATTATTAAAAAAATGCAACCATTAAGAGACTGTATAAACGGTTTAACAATACAAGGTAAAACCCTAAATACAGAGAAAATATATTCATGTGTGAAACAAATTTGAAACCAAACAAGATCAGTATTGTTGAACTTATTTGTGGTTTAACAAAAAAGTATTAATAATATTGCAATGCTTTAGGAATTAAAAACGAAAAAATGGCTGAATTATTAAAGAATCTTTTTTTTAAAACAGACTTTATTGAAGACCTGGCAAATAGTATTAAGGAAAATTACAGTGATTTTAACGAAGAGGGTTTTGTTAACACTGTTTTAGCCAATGATTATGAACAGCTTGAGTTAAAGCAAAAGATGAAAAGGGTAAGCTATGTATTACATGATTTTTTGCCCAATGTTTACCCGGAAGCATTATCCATATTGCGGAAGGTGGCATCAGGTTTTAAGGGGTTCAATGCATTGGTGTTTTCCGATTTTGTTGAAGCTTACGGTCTTGATCATCCTGATTTATCGTTGGATGCCCTTGAAGTATTTACTCAATTGGAAAGTGCGGAATTTGCAATAAGGCACTTTTTAATTAAATATCCTGAGAAAACGTTGGAACGCATGCTAAAATGGTCAAAAAATGCGAATGAAATGGTTAGGAGGCTGTCAAGCGAAGGCACTCGCCCAAGGCTTCCATGGGCTATTTCGGTACCGTATCTTAAAAAAGATCCTTCCCCTATTTTCCCTATCCTGGAAAATTTAAAAAATGACAGGTCTGAAAATGTTAGGCGGAGTGTGGCAAATAACTTAAATGATATTTCAAAAGACCACCCTGAGATGATGTTGGATATTTGTGTGCGGTGGTTTGGGAAAAGTGCTGAAGGTGATCGTCTTATAAAACATGCCTGTAGGGGCCTGCTAAAAAAAGGGGATAAAAGGGCCATGCTTCTGTTTGGCTTTTCTGACCCGGCAGAGATTAATATATTAAATTTTAAAATTGAGGACAATAATATAAGAATTGGAGACCAATTAGGTTTTCAGTTTGAACTTGAAGTTTTATGTGCTTCTGAAAGTATATTAAGACTTGAATATGCTGTTTATTATAGAAAAAAAAATAATGATTTTTCGAAAAAAGTATACCATATTGGAGAATCAAAATACAAGCCGGGAAAATATTTAATAACAAGAAAAAGATCCTTTGCAAACATATCAACACGAAAGTTTTACAGTGGCGAACATATAATTGCTTTAATCATTAATGGTGTGGAGAAAGAAAGGCTTACATTTAATCTTATGGCTAAATAGTACTGGTTTTTTGATCCCTTAAAATTATTTTTTTGTTGAAAGAAACAATAAGATTAATGAGAATTAGACTTTTAATCATCAGGTTTTTGGGTATTGTACCGATTTTAACTTTTTCGCAGGGAGTTAATTATTTCTCCATGGCATATAGTATTTGTGAAGAAATTAATCAAGAACAGATTAGGGATACGCCAACTGAAGAAATACAAGCGAAATTAATATGGTTGGGATATAATGTAAATGAAAAATATAAAACGGATGTTGATGAATTGGTAAATAAGCTAAAATCTGAACATCAGGATTGGTCCGATAATGATTGTTTAAAAGAATATTTAAAAAGATTTGTGCATTACTCAATTGATAGTTGTCCGGTATACTTTGAATTGATGTTGATTCCTTTAGGAGATTCTCCGAGTGATAATAAAGCTTTACAATTGTTAAAAAAGAAAGTTGAGAAATGCATATTGGAAAATTCAGATAAACCGTATGTTGAATTAAACAATAAAATTAAATGGATAATGTTGGATTTTTTATTCGATAACAAAGAATTAATTGAGCGGAATTATAAAGGTGAACATGCCAGTTCTCAATTTTTTAAGGATATGAACAGTTATTTATCTCATAGATCTAGAGAATATTTAAAAATATCTTTATCGGTTGAAATTGATAAAATGTTTAATAATTAAAGAGAATGTAAATACTTAAACTATAAAAAAGATGATAAATTCTGGAACAATACCTT
This sequence comes from Bacteroidales bacterium, assembly GCA_050303935.1. GTDB lineage: Bacteria > Bacteroidota > Bacteroidia > Bacteroidales > JBNLCS01 > JBNLCS01. The sequence goes on along the minus strand of JBNLCS010000447.1, from coordinate 1,193 downwards.
TTTCATACTTTTGTTATACTTTTTTCATTCTATATATTTTTCAATTGGTAAAGTAAAAATAAATGAGGTTCCTTTATTTAATTCACTTTCTGCATGTATTTGTCCGTTATTTATGCTAATAAATTCTTTACAAAGAATTAATCCAAGACCTGTTCCTGGTTCTCCTCTGGTGCCTTGTGTAGATTTTGACCTTTCTACTTCAAATAAGTTTTCCAGCTTGTCTTTATTAATGCCTGTGCCGGTATCTTCAATTGATACTTTTACATTATTTCCTTCTATTTCTGAATGAATAGTTATTGTCCCGTTTTCTGTAAACTTAATAGCATTGGTTAAAATGTTTCTTATAACAGTTTTAATCATTTGGCTATCTGCGTAGCAATGCATGTCTTTTGGAATTAATAACTCAATTGAAATATTTTTTTGTGTAGCAAGATTTGATAGTAAATCTATATTTTCTTTGGCAATATTATACAATAGAATTTTTTCAGGGTTAAATTCTATATTACCCATCTGTGATCTTGACCATTGTAAAAGATTTTCCAAAAGGCTAAAAATAGTCTTCGCGGATGAATGTATTGTTTTAACCATTTCTTTGATTTTGGTCCTATCGATTCTTTCCCATCTGCGTATAATTAGTTCTGAAAAACCTATTACTGATGAAAACGGGTTTTTAAGATCGTGGGCTATGATAGAAAATAATTTATCTTTCGTTGCATTTGTCTTTTTTAAATTTTGGTTGGCAACAAAAAGTTTTTCTGCTTGTGCCTTTAATTCTTCCGACTGCTCTTCAATCAGTTGCTGGCGTTCTTCTAAAACCGTATTAGTTTCAGTTAATTGATTGCTTTGTTCTTCTATCTTTTTCTGGCGTTCTAATAACAATTTGTTTGATTCCAGCAAAGTCGTATGTGATTTTGCATTATCGAGTGCTATTGCAATGTAGGCAGCCAGTGTTTGTAATTTTAAAAGGTCGTTTTTAGTAAATGCATTTTTCTTCACACTATTGATGGCAAGTAAACCAATTTTCTTTTCTTTAACAGTTAAGGGGATATTGATTAATGAATTTGGAAACCTCGTTGCCGAAAAATCAGGCAGTTTGCTTATGTATGTTTTATAATCATTCTCCAAATCATTAATATAAATAGTTTCTTGATTTTCAATACAATAAACTGAAAAACTGTTTTTATTAGATAACG
>JBNLCS010000446.1:0-5529 GCA_050303935.1 Bacteroidales bacterium | reverse complement strand
ATTATTAAATTTATCCAAAAGAGAGTTAATTAAAAAAAAAGTATAAGAATGAAAAGAAGTATTAAAAATTCAGGGATCTTGCTTTTTCTTTTAACTATTGCAATTGGTCCATTGTCCGCAGAAGTTAGGTTACCAAGTATTGTTAGCGATGGTATGATATTACAAAGAGATGAAAACCTGAAAATATGGGGTTGGGCAGACGCAGGTGAAAAAATAACCATTGAATTCAGGGGAAAAACGTACAAGACCAAAACAGGTGATGAAGGGAAATGGGAGTTGGCCTTAAAACCAATGGCAACGGGTGGCCCATACGACATGAAAATTAAAGGGAATAATGAGATAACTGTGAAAAATATCCTTTTAGGCGATGTTTGGATATGTTCAGGACAATCTAATATGACACATTATTTAGGCAGACATGCCGAACGCTATGCCAAAGAAATAGCAGAAGGGGAAAATTCTGAAATAAGGCAGTTTTATGTTCCAACGAAAGCAGTATTGTCAGGTTCACTGGAAGATTTTCCCGGATTGAAATGGGAAGAGGCTACCCCTGAAACGTTGCTGGACTTTACTGTAATTGGTTATTTTTTTGCCAAAATGCTTTACGATAAATACAAAGTACCAATGGGAATTATTAACACGTGTGTTGGTGGTACCCCAATTGAAGCATGGACCAGTAAAGAAGGTTTTAAAGAATTTCCTGATATCATGAAAAGGGTCAGCCAAATTAGGGATACAGCTTATGTAAATGATATAAACCGTAAATTACAGGAGGCACGCAGATCAGGAAGAAACTCAGAATTAAGGCAAGAAGATGATAAAGGTTTAAAGGGGGAGGTAAACTGGTATGATCCCGATTATCGGCCATTAAACTGGAAGCGAATAAACATTCCTGGATATTGGGAAGATCAGGGTGTTAGAAATTTTGATGGTGTTATGTGGTACAGGCGTGTGGTCAATGTACCTGAACAAATGACAGGAAAAGAAGCCTTGGTTAAATTAGGGAGAATTGTTGATGCCGATGAACTGTATATCAACGGACAACTTGTTGGAAATACCACCTATCAGTATCCTCAACGAGAGTACAAAATTTCTGCTGATATATTAAAACCCGGGAACAATTTGTTTGTAGTCCGCATTACCAATAATGGTGGCAAAGGAGGTTTTGTTCCCGATAAGCCTTATTTTTTGCTTGCAGGAGGAGATACTATAGATTTAAAAGGCGATTGGTATTATAAAGTGGGAAAGGTTGCCAGCAGGGGTAATTATTTTCGTGGTGGAGGTCCAAGGGTCAGGCCTATTAATGCACAAAATGAACCTACTGCACTTTATAATGCTATGATAGCCCCTTTTACTAATTTTGCTGTTCGGGGTTTTCTTTGGTATCAGGGGGAAAGTAATGCCGGAAACCCTGAAGCATACAGAAAACTATTGCCTAATATTATTGACGATTGGAGAAGCCAGTGGGGACTTGGTGATTTGACATTTCTGATTGCCCAATTGCCTAATTACATGGATGTAAATTATTCTCCTGAAGAAAGTAACTGGGCCATGATGCGTGAAGTTCAGCTTGAAACAGCCCTAAATAAAGTAAATACCGGGGTTGGTATAAATATTGAATTGGGCGAATGGAACGATATTCATCCGGGGAATAAAAAGCCTGTGGGCGAACGATTGGCATTGGCTGCCATGAGGATTTCGTATGGTGAAAAAGATATAGTTACATCAGGCCCAATTTATAAATCGTATAGAAAAGACGGGGCCAAAATTATCTTGTCATTCAATCACATTGGCAGTGGTTTGATATCTAACAATGGAGAAGAACTCTCACATTTTGCGATTGCTGGTGAAGATAAAAGGTTTGTATGGGCTAAAGCGGAAATTATGGATAATGAAGTTGTGGTTTGGAATGATGAAATTACTGAGCCTAAATACATACGCTATGCCTGGGCTGATAATCCTGACTTTGCCAACTTGTACAACAAAGAAGGGCTACCTGCATCACCCTTCAGAATTGAAATTAAATGATATTAAAGTTTTCGAATAATGATAAATTAACCAGATATACATGAAAAAATCAGGCTACTTTTCCTCGATTATTTGCACACTTTTAGTAATTAGTTGTGTCAAGCAGGAACCATCGGTTATAAACATTGAACTGGCCAAAAACGGCGTAACAGTTCCTCAAGGTCTTTGGGGTATTTTTTATGAAGAAATTAACCGTGCCGGAGATGGGGGTTTATGGCCTGAAAAGATTTACAATATGGGATTTGAGGAGAAAAGTATTCCTCCCACATGTACGGTTGAGGACAATTTGATAGTACCTCCTGCTAATCCGAATTATCTTTATGGAAGGGTACGTGACTATAAATTTCATCATTTTGATCCAAATAACTTAACTGAAGGGTGGGACCTTGAAAATAAGGGAAATTCAAAATCTGCTATGAAAGTGGTTACTGATAAACCGCTCCACAAAGCAAATCCGCACTCATTGCTTTTAAAAATAGATGCTATTGATGGTGAAATAAATCTTATCAATAACGGATTTAAGGGAATATCATTTTTTAAAAATGAAAAATATAATTTTAGTTTTTATCTCAGGGCGGATAAATCTTACAATGGAAATGTTGTTGCATCAATTGTAGATAAGGAAGGAGATGCAGTTTTTACAAAAAAATTTGAAGTAAATAATACGGGTGCTTGGACAAATTACAAATCGGAAATTACTTCGGGCGTTACGGATAATGGATTAAAACTGGTTTTACAATTTACTTCAACAGGTGAAGTTTGGATTGATTATGTTTCTTTATTACCACAGAAAACATTTAAAGGGCATGGGTTACGAACAGATATTGCCCAAACCCTTGCTAATTTAAAACCTTCATTTATCAGATGGCCGGGTGGTTGTGTTGTTGAAGGGTTTACCATCGAGAATAGGATTAAATGGAAGGAAACCATTGGTGAACGTTTAACCCGCCCTGGAGAATTTGATATGTGGGGGTATCACAATACATATAATTTTGGATATCACGATTTTCTTCAATTTTGTGAAGATGTTGGTGCAGTGGCAATGTATGTTGCCAATGCAGGGTTGTCATGTTCTTTCCGTAATGGGGACTATTATGAGATGGACCAAATGGAAAGTATTGTGCAGGATGCGCTTGATGCCATTGAATATGCCATTGGAGGTATAGATACAAAATGGGGGGCAATACGTGCTAAGAACGGGCATCCTGAACCTTTTCCATTAAAGTACATGGAAATTGGTAATGAAAACCATGGACCAAAATATGGTGAACGGTATAATATGATTTATGCTGCTTGTAAAGAAAAATATCCGGATATAGTTTACATTAACAATAATTCCTTGACAGATAACATGCCTGATTATTATGCGGATGGATCCATTGAAATGATTGACCCTCACTATTATGTTGCGCCAGAGACTTTTTTCAAAAATGCTCATCTATACGATACGGTCCCGCGGGGAAACTTTGATGTTTACATTGGCGAATACGCGGTAAACAGTAATGTTGGTACAGGTAATTTATATGGCGCCCTCGCAGAAGCAGCATTTATGTTTGGTATTGAACATAATTCGGATTTAATAAAAATAGCCTCGTATGCCCCTTTATTGGAAAATGTAAACTGGAGGCACTGGCCCGTAAATCTTATACGGTTTAAGAATGATTCTGTTTATGGCCGTTCATCCTATTATGTTCAAAAAATGTTTAATGAAAATAAACCGGATGTAACGTTAGAAACAACGCTTGATCTAAAAACAGCAATGGGGCCGATTTCAGGTAAGGTAGGATTTGCTGCCACATCGAACACCAATAACTCAAACGTTGTTGTTAAAAAATATTCAATTACGGTAGGCGATGAAATTAAATATTCCTCCAATTTTCCTGGTGATTCGGCTCATTGGGTCCCGCGTGGGTCATGGGCTTTTTCGGAAAAAGGTTTATCCACAGGAAAATTAAAAGATTTGTCTTATTTAAACAAACCGGGCTTGTACATTCCCGGAAACCCAAAAGAAGGTGACGGACAGGTACGCTTAACAGGTGGCGGTTCAATCGTCCTTAATGATATTATATTAACCAATTGTACTATTTCTGCCGATATATTGAGAGATAGCATTTTCAATGGGTTTAGCATCCGGTTTGGGGTTGTTGATGATGAAAATTACTTTTCGCTTACTATTAGAAGCCCAAGGAGAAGATGGTCCCGGATGCAAAACAATGCTACACAAAATGAGCCGGTTAAATATTCGGCAAGTGTTGAACATGTATTAAATGGCACCACAATGAGATTGGGAAATATTGGTGACCCGTTTGATTTTGCTTTCGGCAAACCACATAATGTAAAGGTTGGAATAAATGGAGATACAATTAATTGTATGGTTGATGACACGAACCTTGGAAAACTAGATTATCAACCATTGCAAAGGCAATACGCTGTGGCTGGTTATGACAAATCGAACCAGGAAATTATCGTTAAAGTGGTTAATGGTGAGAATATTCCGTTTAACACGGTTATTAATTTGTCAAATACTAAACGCGTTGAACCGGATGGACAAATCATTACCCTTTCATCCGTATCTCCTGAAGATGAGAACAGTTTTGCCGAGCCTAAAAAAGTTTCACCTGTAACAAGTGAATATAAAAAATTCGGCAATTCATTTAATATGGAATTTAAACCAAATTCATTTACAATTTTACGGATTAAGGCAATAAGATAATACGTATTCAGCAATTATGGACAATTATGCTATATTTATTTTAACGTGTCTTTTATCCCGTTTTGATTAGAATAGTAAACGAATGAAACATCCATGCACTGAACTTCACAACAATGACATGAACAAAACATTGCCTGCCCCGAATTTTCGGGGGATGTTCCACGATCAAATAATACAAATGCTAAATAAATTTTTGTATTTAATTATAAAACGAATGTTTAATTAAATTTTATTCAAGTGAAAATTACGATTCAAGTAATTCTCATGCTTCTTCCTTTTACAATTTTATCACAAAATTATAAAGGGGTATGGAGAGGAGATTTAAAAAATAAAGATTCAATTATACGAGTTCAATTTAATGTTTTTAAACAAGAAGGTTCGGAAATAAAATCAATGATGACTAATCCGGAATCTGTTCCTTTTGTTGATAACAATTATTGTTGTGATACCCTGCATTTGATTTCAGCGACCTCTAAATATGAATACAAAGCTTCATTAACAAGAAATTACAATAGATTGTCAGGAAAGTTTATTGTAAACGGTGCAAGTTATGATCTGGATGTTTACCGTGGAGATAAACCTGTTTACCGACCACAGATGCCAAAAAAACCGTTTCCATATATTTCAGAAGAAATTACTTTTCAAAATAATAAAGATAGTGTTACACTTGCAGGTACTTTAACTATTCCTGATTCAAACGGTGTATTTCCTGCAGTGATAATAATCGGTGGAAGTACACCTAATGATCGGGATGCGTCAGGTTCTTTTCACAAACGATTTCTGGTTTT
>JBNLCS010000445.1:0-5906 GCA_050303935.1 Bacteroidales bacterium | reverse complement strand
TTTAATCATAATCCTAAACAAACTAAACGAAATTTAACTTAATATTGTTTACATTTTTATTAAACCTTTCCATGAATAAAAAAATATGATGAAACAAGCATGATTAAAATAATTATTAAACACACAGAGATAATGATTATTTTACATCATGCGGTTCCACCTGCCCGCCATACAAAGTACTTTGGCAGGCGGGTCTGACAATAAAAAATAAATTTTAAACAGATGAAATATGGTATTTGTACAATAGCTTGTATCCCGGTACGTAGTATACCGAGTGAAAGAGGTGAAATGGTTACCCAACTTTTATTTGGGGAATTATATATGATCCTGGAAGAAGAGGGTAAATTCACCAATATTAGAATTTTACGTGATGATTACGAAGGTTGGATAAGTAACGTAACGATTACAAAAACTGATTTTGAAACCAGTCAAAACCATGATGTTGTTACGTCAGTTTTTACCCGGATCAGAAACCTATCTGACAATTCTATACTCATAATACCAGGTGGCTCCCAAATAGCAGGTTTAAAGCGAAACCTCTTAACATTTGAAGTAAACAATATCCCTTATACATTTATTCAACATACTGAATTTGAAACAGGACAAAACCCGTTTGACCTGGCCAGGCAGTTTCTTGGGGCCCCTTATATGTGGGGCGGAAAAACCTTCATGGGTATTGACTGTTCCGGATTAACGCAGGTAGTTTTAAAAATGAAAGGTGTTCAAATTCCCAGGGATGCTTCGCAACAAGCTGATGAAGGTGGGTTTGTACCTGATCTATCCGAAGCAACCAAAGGTGACCTTGCCTTTTTTAAAAACAATGAAGGCAAGGTGACCCATGTTGGGATATTAGATGGCATTGACCATATAATCCATAGCTCGGGAAGTGTGAAGATAGAGAAGATTACAGATGAAGGCATAATTCAGGCAAATGGCAATCTGTCTCATAAATTGCACTCAATTAGAAGGATTTCTTACTGACAAGCATAAATAATTTCAGCTCTAATTATTCCTTATCAATTATAAATGATAATGATGGTAATTGCCTAATAGCACCATCTGGCCCCACTGCTTTAATATCCTCAAAGTACAATCGTTGTCCGGTACTTATTGATTTTATTAATTCATACTGTTTTTCTGTAATTTTATTCCCTTTTGTTGGGACAACCCGAACAAACCCTTGTATGGTTGCTGATACTGTAAATTCAACCACCTTAAACTTTAAATCATAATTAAAATCTTGCATATAAACTATTAATTCTTTTTCAGACAACAACTCATCTTTCTTAATAGCCCCCCCAGATTTTCCTGCAAACTGAGCAACAGGGTTTGGTACTCTCTTCACCCTAAAATATTTTGTACCAATTTTTTTATCGTTATGATAAATGGATACTACACAATCCCCCAAACGTCTCGGTCTTATAACATAATTACCTTCTCCATTTTTGGTAATTGTTGCGTTTGTAACTTCCGGGTTAATTTCATCAGAAGGTATACCTGCCACTGCAATTCGAACCGGGTTATCTACTCCCAGAAATAACACATTCATTTTTTCAGGTGCAATAGCAATATTGTATGTTGAATCCTGGTTTTCAACATTTTTACTTTCAGGGTTCATAAAAGCCAATAAAGCAAAAACCAGGGCAAATATTGGAATTACCCATAGAATTCGTAATTTTGATTGTTGTGTTGATTTTTTTGTCATCATAGCAAAACGTTTTTTAATTTGTGAATTATTAAATGTTGAGGAGAGGTCTGCCAACCTCTCCTCTGTTATTATGCTCAATAATAAGCTTCTGTAATTATTAACTTCAGACCCGTTTGATATCACGTAATTATCGGCAGCATATTCATGCACCTGTTTCAACGATTTGTGCAAAAGCCATACAAACGGGTTAAACCACATTATACTGATTATCAAAGAAGAAAACAAATTATCAAGGGTATGCAGTTCCTTGGCATGCACACTTTCATGCATGATAATGCTGTTTATTTCATCCTCCGGTTTATCCCCGGGATTTATAACCATGCTCCTAAAAAATGTGAAGGTATTATTGACCTGCTTGTTGTGATACATTTTCACTTTACCATTTTTTTGAACAAATTTTGAAGCTGAAATTGTTTTTATCGTTGACAGTACCTGGATAATAAAATATAACAACAGTAAAAAACTTATTGATACATAAACCCAAAAGAATATATTGCCATAGTTAATGTGTGTTTCGTTGTTTTGTGGTACTGTAATTTTCGCTGGCACTACTACATCTTCAATATATCCTGTCCCTTCAAGCAGGTTTATATTTTCGGTTTGTGTTTGTTGTGGTGGACCAAACATTGGAACAGACAGATGAAAACCGTGCAAAGGCAAAAGCACTGAAGTTACAAATATTGAGATGATCAATGCCCTGTTCCTTGCATAAAAACTTTGCGATGCAAATAATAACTGGTATAACAAATACCCAATAACCAGGCAACCTGAACTCTTGATCATGTATACTATAAATGCGTTCATTTTAATGATCTTTAATTGTTATCATGTGATTTTTCCTTTTTCTCAATTTCCTGGTCTATAAATTTTTTTAACTCCTCCAGTTCATTGATACCCGCTTTTTTCTCATTGGCAAAAAATGAAACCACCTGGTTTAACGATCCATTGAAAAAGCTTTTGAATGAACCTTTGAGAAAATAACTTGTATATTCTTTTTTACTTATCAACGGATAGTAAACATGTGTTTTTCCAAATGTTTTGTGCGACACATACCCTTTTCTCTCCAATACCTTGATAACTGTTGAAACCGTATTGTAGGCAGGTTTTGGATCAGGGATATTATTTAATACGTCAGATACTGCCCCTTCGTTTATCTGCCAGAGTACTTTTAAAATATCTTCTTGTGCGCGGGTGATTTCTTTCATTTAGTATAGATTCATTTAATTGTATCAGTTTTTCATTTTCTTATCAAGACGAATTTTTCTTGCTCGCACTGCTTAAAGGATTTTATCAAATATACAACTATAACGATAAATAAACAACTATATTGTATTATTTTATACTATAATTATAGTTTATTTTTCAGTTTCTGTTAAATTTCAATTTTCCTTAACCATATATAACTGATTATATAAACGTTACACACAATTAAACTATATTTTTAATTTTATTACTATTTTTATAGTTATATAATTAAAAAAATAATTATATTTGCTTTATGAAAGAACTGACCAAAGCAGAAGAACAAGTAATGCAGTACTTATGGAAGCTTGAAAAAGCTTTCCTGAAAGATATTGTTGAGCAGTTTCCTGAACCAAAACCAGCTTATACAACAATATCAACAGTTATCCGGGTGTTGGTTAAAAAAGGTTTTATTTCCTTTAACACCTATAGCAAAGTGCACGAGTATTATCCATTGGTTTCTAAAGGTGAATATTTCAAGTCACGATTTAAATCAGTGGTAAAAAATTTCTTCAACGGATCGGTAAGTAATTTTGCATCGATGTTTACCGAAGGTGATGATGTGAGCTTATCGGAACTTGAGAAGATCAAAAAAATAGTGGAAGATAAAATTAATGAAAATAAGGATGTTAATGGAGAATAATTATTTGGTTTTCCTGATGAAAGTAAACATTATTTTTTCTGTTTTATATCTCATGTATTATATATTTTACAGAAAATTGAATTACAATTATCTTAACAGGTTCATTTTATTATCTATCCCATTGACTTCATTCATTATTCCGGCCTTACATGTTCATGTTACGCAAGTAAATAACTTTTCAGATATCAGTATGGTGCTGGAACAATTTTATGAACCGGCAATTTTAACCCGGAAAACAAATGTTACTGATTATCATTCATTTGTTAGCACCAGGTTTGTATTATTCAGTATTTATTCATGTGGCATTTTTGTATTTGCTTTCAGTATGTTCTTTCATATCCGGTTCATTGTTAATTTCAGAAAAAAATGTCAGTCACATTACTTTCATGGACAAAAACTATATTCCCTGAAAGGCAACCATTCACCCTTTTCATGTTTTAAATGGATATTTATCCCTGAAAAACTGTTAACATCAAAGGATTTAAATATTATCATATATCATGAAAAGGTACATGTAAAGCAGTGGCATACTTTTGACCTGATATTATCTGAGTTATTTTGTATACTTTGCTGGTTCAACCCGTTGGTCTTTCTTTTAAAAAAGTCGGTTAAAAACATTCATGAATTCATTGCTGATAAAGAAGTTGTGAATAATTGTAGTTCGGTTCAGGATTATTTGCAATTATTATCACAACAAATTCAATTGAAAATGTTTTGCAGACTAACAAGTAGTTTTAATTTTTTAACTTTTAAAAACAGAATAGAAATGATAACAAATAATAAAATTTCAAAATTTAGATTATCGGCATATGTTCTTATCTTTCCGGTGCTTTTTATGTTATCGGTTGCATTTACCCCCAAAGAAAATCAAAATAAAGAGAATACCCCAAACATCAGTCCTATAGAAAAACAAAGTATCACAAAGATATCTGTTTATGGAAAACGGGTACATCCGATAACTGGAGTAGAACACCTGCATTCCGGAATTGATTTTGCAGCAAAAGAAGGTATTCCTGTTGTTGCTACTGCAAATGGTAATGTAGTTAAAGCATATCATAACAAACATGGTCACGGCAACCTCGTATTTATAAAACATAATGATACATTTTCAACTTTTTACTCACATCTTTCGGAAATAAAAGTAAAACCCGGACAGAAGGTGATGAAAGGGGATGTTATAGGTTTGGTTGGGAACACAGGTTTATCTGCCGGCCCGCACTTGCACTATGAAGTCTGGAAAAACGATGAGAAAGTTGATCCGGCATTATATATACCAGAATAAAAAGAAAGAGGGCGGCTTACAACCACCCTCTTCCCTTACATAATCATACCGGCTCCAACCGTATTATTGGTAGCTTCATCTATAATTATAATACTTCCGGTTATCCTGTTCTTTTTATAAGAATCGTAAAAAAGCGGTTGCGCCGTTTTTATTGAAATTTTTGCAATTTCATTTAAGCCAATCCCTTTTTCCTCAAAATTTTTGTCAAGGGTGTTTACATCAATCTTATACTCCACATTGGTAATCATTCCTTTAATTTCGCGCGTGGTGTGCCTGATAATGTATTTTCCCCTTGGCACCATGGCTTTTTCATTTAACCAGCATACCATAAGGTCTATTTCCTTCCCTATATTGGGCTCGCTCCCCTCTTTCACAATCATATCACCACGGCTTATGTCAATATCATCAGCCAGGGTAAATGTAACCGATTGTGGTGGAAATGCACTATCCAGCTCCCCACCCATTGTTTCAATAGAAGCAAGTTTTGTTTTCAAGCCAGATGGTAAAACCTTTACTTCTTCACCTTTATTGAATACTCCGCCCGCCAATCTACCGGCATATCCCCTGAAATCATGATATTCTGTTTTTTGCGGACGTATTACATATTGTACGGGAAAACGTGGGTCGTCAAAATTCCTATCTTCAGTTATTTCTATGGTTTCCAGCATTTGCATTAAGGTCGGTCCATTATACCAAGGCATGTTTTTCTCACCTTTTTCAACAATATTATCCCCAACCAATGCACTAATCGGAATAAAATGAACATCTTTAACATCCAGGTTTTTTCTGATTTTTTCAAAATCAGATTGAATTTTATCAAATACATCCTGTGAATATTCCACAAGATCCATTTTGTTAATACAAACCAGTACATGCGGAATTTGCAATAATGATGCAATAAATGAATGTCGCAATGTTTGTTCAACAACACCATTTCGCGCGTCAATGAGTATTAAAGCAACGTTGGCTGTCGAAGCCCCGGTTACCATATTACGTGTATACTGAACATGGCCGGGTGTATCGGCAATAAT
>JBNLCS010000444.1:0-2027 GCA_050303935.1 Bacteroidales bacterium | reverse complement strand
CATTTAGCATGAAAGAAAAAAAAAGAAATGACTTTGCCATTGAGAAGTTGTGCGGGTCACTGGCTAAATATATTGATGTGCAGTACTATCAGGCTGTAAACAAAGAAGGGAAAGCCATTGCCATGAGCATGTATGTTTTTGATAAGAACAGGATATATTGCATGGTCAATTGTTCAAATGATGAAGGATGGAAAACCCAGGCTATGTACTTGTTAACTGATTTTTTTATTCAGCAACATGCCGGTGATAAAAGGATACTTGATTTTACGGGTTCTGATATTAAAGGGATTGCATATTTTCTTGAGAGCTTTGGTTCAAAACCTTTCCAATATCCGTTTTTTTATTATAAAAAACCAGGGTCGGTCATTAATCTCCTTCGTTGACAAAATCAATGTTACACTAAAAATATTGTTGTGAATTATCGCTATAAGGGTCTACCGATTCATCACATTCAATCATCTTTCCTGAAGGTAACATATCGTCCGAAGGTAATTCATTGTGTTTAAGAAAATATTCCATCCTGGCACAATTGTTCATAAGCCTTCCTTTACAATATGACTGAATAAAGCCGCGGCAATCTATATGATTAGAATTTTCATATTTATTAAAAAAACCACAACAATGAAGCATTTCGCAAGTTTCCATTACTTTAAATATTTAGGTTTTATTCGTTTAAAAAATATATTGAGTGACTCATTTTTAACTAGTTGCTTTTGCACATGGATTACCGTTCGTATCAAATCCTTCTTTTAGGGTTTCATTGAAATTACTAAAATAAAATGCTGGTATGAAATAAAAACTGGTGATTTATGTTATTGGTTTGTATAAGTTTTTGTAAATTCAATAATTAAAGTTTTCTTTTTATTATGTTTTATAAGAATTGTAGTTTTATGCGAACACGGTTCTTTGGGGTAAAAAAGATGTGATAAGAATGAAATAGCTAAGTTTTTTTGAGCAAATGAAGAAATACAATGCTATAGGTTTAATGTCAGGTACATCGTTGGATGGTGTTGATATTGTTTTTGCAGAGTTTGTATTGAAAGATGGTTCATGGCAGTTTGAAATAAAACATGGTAAAACGTATGTTTATACAATGGAATGGAAGAATATTCTCAGGAATATTCATTACAGCACGCCTGCTTTTGAATTTTTGAAAATTGATCAGGAGTATGGTATATTTTTAGGTAACCTTGTGAATGAGTTTGTTAAAGAATATGATATAAAACCAGGGCTAGTTGCCAGTCATGGCCATACCATTTTTCATCAGCCTTTTAAAGGAATAACAAGTCAGATAGGTAACGCCAACAACATCGCAGCAGTAACTGGTTTGCCTGTTGTGTCTGATTTTAGGTCAAAAGATGTAGCCCTGGGTGGAAATGGGGCACCATTGGTACCATTTGGCGATTTGCATTTATTTCCGCAATATAAATACTGTTTAAACTTAGGTGGATTTGCCAATATCTCTGTTAAAACACAAGGTCATATAATCGCATTTGATATTTGTCCGGTAAATATTATTATTAATTCAATTGTTGCAGATATCGGACTTGAATATGATGATCAGGGTATATTGGGAAAAAGAGGAGAAGTTAATCACGAATTTTTAAATGCGCTGAATAAATTGGACTATTATCAGGAAAAAGGGCCAAAATCCCTAGGAAAAGAGTGGTTGGAAGAGAAATTTATCCCTACCATGTATTCCTTTAATATTTCTGTTGAAGATAAATTAAGAACAATCTATTTACACATTGCTGAACAAATAAATAAGATTGTTGAGAATGATAATGAAAAACTTTTAATTACGGGCGGTGGTGCATATAATTCTTACCTCATTTCGTTGATAAAAACAAAATTGAAACAGGAAGTGGTACTTCCGGAAAATGAAATTATAAACTTTAAAGAGGCCCTGATATTTGCTTTTTTAGGAACCATGCGGATGCAAGAAAAGATAAATTGTTTTTCAAGCGTGACAGGGGCAACCAAAGATAGTATTGGGGGGGTGATGGTTCTTTGATTAACAATTAAAT
>JBNLCS010000443.1:0-3766 GCA_050303935.1 Bacteroidales bacterium | reverse complement strand
AGTTATAAAGATCAATTTGACATTAAAATTATAAATGATGATTTAAAAGTAGCCATAAAACAAACCTGTTACGAGATTAAAAAATTTTTAAACCATGAGTAAAACCGGTTTATTTTTCGGTTCTTTTAATCCTGTTCATATCGGTCACATGGCTATTGCCAATTATCTGGCCGAATATACAGATCTTCATGAAATATGGTTCGTCATTACACCTCAAAACCCTTTTAAAAAACGAAATTCACTTTTAAACGATCAAACAAGATTGGAACTTGTTGAGAAAGCCATTGGAAATGATGATAGATTTATGGTTTGCGATGTTGAATTTCGATTACCTATACCATCATATACTATTGATACCCTGGTATATTTAAAAGAAAAACATCCCTCCCGCGAATTTTGCCTGATCATTGGAAGCGATAACCTCAGATATTTTAACAAATGGAAAAATTATAGGATGATTGAGAAAAATTTCAAACGTTTCATTTATCCCCGACCCGGCACACATGAAGATGATTATCAAAATATTATTAATGCAGAAATAGTAAATGCCCCATACATTGAAATTTCTTCCAGTTTCATACGTGATGCTATTAAACAGGGCAAAAAACCAGACCGCTTTTTACCACCTGGCGTTTATGAGCATATTGAAAAATATAATCTGTATGGTCGATAAACTTTAGCTGACAGTGATTATTAGTAGATAAGATCAATAAAAAACTTTAACAATAAACAAAAACACACCCTACCGTATCTTCTTAACGATATTCATTCCCCGTTCAATAGCTTCTTCATTAATATTTAGCAAATGATGATACCGTTGATGCAATGACCTCTTTAGACCTTCTTTTACATTTTCTGTTGTCAAAAACGGTTTTACTTTTAAATAAGCGCCCATCACAATCATGTTGTACACCCGCATGGTTGACATCTTGGTAGTCTCCTTTGCCGCTTCAACACAATAAATCTCAATATCATCACGTTCCGGTTGCCTAGTTATTCCATTTGAGTCATATAACAATACTCCTCCTGGTTTAATACATTCCTCAAATTTATCGAGCGATTGTTGGTTCATTATAATTGCAGTATCGTACATCCGCACAATAGGGGAACTAATTTTTTCATCATCCATAATCACAATAACATTGGCAGTCCCCCCCCTCATTTCGGGACCGTAAGAGGGCATCCAACTGACCTCTTTATTTTGAATTAGACCTGAGTATGCCAAAATTTTACCCATAGCAAGTACTCCTTGACCACCAAATCCTGCTATGATTATTTCTTCTGTCATTTTACACTAAGTTCTTATTTATTAACTAATACACCATCAACCTTAATATCGCCTAAAGGATAATACTTTAACATATTGTCCTCTAACCATTGATTGGCCTGTATTGGTGTCATCCGCCAGTTGGTATTGCAATTTGATACAATTTCAACCAACGATGTTCCTTTTTTCAATTTCTGGTTTTCAAAAGCTTTTCTGATAGCTTTTTTAGCTTTTCGCACATTTGCGGGCTTATGCACTGACTGGCGCGACACATAATATGTTCCTGGCAAATGGGCCACTAAACCCGCCATATCAATATTATTCCCCATATGTTCCACATCTCTACCATCCGGACTGGTGGAAGATTTCATTCCCGGAATAGTTGTAGGCGCCATCTGCCCTCCAGTCATCCCGTAAATTCCATTATTTACAAAAATAATCGTTATATTCTCTCCCCTGTTACACGTATGTATTGTTTCGCTGGTACCAATGGCTGCAAGGTCTCCATCTCCCTGATACGTAAAAACAAATTTATCGGGCCACAAACGTTTTATGCCGGTGGCTGCAGCCGGAGCCCGGCCATGAGGTACTTGGGTGAAATCAATGTTCATAAAATCGTAAATAAACACAGAACACCCAACAGGTGCCACACCAATTGTATCCTGCAATATATCCATCTCTTCAATCACCTCCATAACAATCCGGTTGGTAGTTCCATGACCACAACCCGGACAATACGAAAAAGGCCGGTCAAAAGCAATTGACGATGTTTTATAAACAATATTTTCTTCCTTTATTATTTGGTTATCCATCATTACATTTTTATAATTTTCGAAATGTAACTTACCGTTCCTAATTCATTAACATACTACTTAAACGTATCTATTTTTTATGAATATATTTCTCTATAAAAAAGGAATATACTTCTTCCGGTGTAGCTATTATCCCACCCATTCTACCATAGTAATCCACCTCTATTTTCCCTTTCACGGCCAGTTTAATATCTTCTATCATTTGTCCGGCATTCATTTCAACCGAAATTGCAGTTTTTAATTGACCAGCCAATTCTTCGATTCTTTCAGACGGAAAAGGAAATAAAGTCTTGGGTCGCAACAATCCGGCCTTAATTCCATCTTTTCGTGCCCTTTTTACTACATTCTCACAAATGCGGGCACTTATCCCAAATGCAACAAAAAGATATTCCGCATCATCGCACATTATTTCTTCATACATAGTATCTTCCCTCTGCATCCGCTTATACTTTTCCTGTAAACTCCTGTTAAATCTTTCATATCGCAACGAGTCCAGGTCAACCGAAGATACCACATTTCGGTCACGATCAGGCGTACGTCCTGTAGTCACCCATGATTGGTCAAATTCTGTAAGTCTGGGTTGCTGCTCAAAAAACGTCACTTTCTCCATCATCTGACCAATAACACCATCTGTGAGAACCATTACCGGATTACGGTATTTAAAAGCTAATTCAAAGCCCAGTTTGATAAAATCGGCCATCTCCTGAACAGAATCAGGAGCTAAAACGAGTAACCTGTAATCGCCATGTCCACCACCTTTTGTAGCCTGAAAATAATCTGACTGGGAAGGTTGTATTGTTCCTAACCCGGGACCTCCGCGCATAACATTTACAATTACACAAGGTAGCTGTGCACCGGCAAGATACGATATTCCTTCCATTTTTAGCGTTATACCAGGACTTGAAGATGAAGTAAATATTTTTTTACCCGTACTGGCAGCCCCAAACGCCATATTTATTGCCGCTATCTCGGACTCAGCCTGTAAAACTACCATACCTGTTCTCTCCATAGGGTTTTGGGACATGAGGTATTCCATTATTTCAGACTGCGGTGTGATGGGGTAACCAAAATAAGCATCCGCTCCGGCACGTATCGCAGCTTCAGCAATAGCTTCATTCCCCTTCATTAATCGTATATCACTCATTTAAATTGGTCTTTCTGCAGGTTTCATCCTGTAAACGGTTATAGCACCATCAGGACAAATAATGCCACAATTTGAACACCCTGTGCACAATTCCGGGTTTTCCATGTAAGCATAATGATAACCTTTGCCATTTACCTCGTGTGCCATAAGCAATACATTAGTTGGGCAAGCCGGAATGCATAATTCACATCCTTTGCAACGATCTATATTGACTTCAATTGCTCCTTTTGGTTTAGACATAATCAGGATGTTATCGTTTTTTCATCATTTCTTAATACAAACTTAATCCAATCATTGAAAATAAAAAACAAAATTTATCCACCTCGTTCTTTAAACTACCATTTTCTTTTAATCTATATTTATTTTAAATAAGCATTAATAGAAACTGGATAAATTAAAAATATTTCAATAATTGACTGGTTTTAATCAAAATAAACAAAATTTAGTATTTTTTTTAACCAATGAATTCGGTAATTTAATAAATTGTTAAAAAAAACACATGTAAAAAACAAAACAGTTTTGACTATGTTTTATCTAATAAAG
>JBNLCS010000442.1:0-2539 GCA_050303935.1 Bacteroidales bacterium | reverse complement strand
GGTCAACCGGGGTACAAATAACATTTGAACAATTAAAAGACGAAGTTAGCTTGCCATGTATTGTTCATTGGCAGCAAGACCATTTTGTGGTGGTGTATAAAATTAAAAAAGGTAAAGTATATGTCAGCGATCCGGCATACGGCTTAATTGAGTACACAGAAAAAGAATTTACAAGGAGTTGGTATAGCTACAGAGAAGATGATGTTAATTATGGTGTGGCACTAATGTTAGAAACCACGCCTGATTTCTATTCAGAAAAAGATGAGGAAGTTAACAAAGCAAGTTTCCGTTTTTTATTCTCATATTTAAAACCCTACAAAAAGTATATCTCCCAGTTAATTATTGGAATACTGCTTGGAAGCATACTCCAGGTAATACTACCATTTCTTTTTCAATCGGTAGTAGATTTTGGAATTAACAACCAGGATGTTGGATTTATTTACCTTATTTCCATCGCCATGTTCGTGCTGATTATAAGCCGGGCGAGTGTTGATTTTATCAGGGATTGGATATTGCTTCATCTGGGCACACGTTTGAACATCTCAATTATCTCCGATTTTCTCATTAAATTAATGAAACTGCCTGTTTCATTCTTCGATACAAAGTTAATAGGGGACCTGACGCAGCGTATTGAAGATCACAGCAGGGTTGAAATTTTCCTTACTTCTTCTACTCTGCGCATATTATTCTCATTTATTAGTTTTTTGGTTTTGGGTATTGTGTTGTTAATATACAGTTTTAAAATATTCCTGATATTTCTTATCGGTACTGTTTTATATTTTTTCTGGATCATTCTTTACATGAAAAAAAGAAGAAAACTGGACCGGAAAAAATTTGCACAACTTTCAAATAATCGCAGTAGTATAATCCAGTTAATAACTGGTATGCAGGAAATAAAATTGAATAATTGCGAGAAACAAAAACGTTGGGAATGGGAACGGATACAAGCCATGCTCTTTAAGGTAAATGTTAAAAGCTTAACCATTGACCATTACCAAATGGCTGGTGCTATATTTATAAATGAAACCAAAAATTTAATTATTACTTTACTGTCAGCCTTGGCCGTAGTTCATGAAGGAATGTCGCTTGGTGCATTGGTAGCTATTCAGTTCATCATTGGCCAGATGAGCAGTCCCGTTGAAAGTATTATTGAATTTTTTCACCATACGCAGGACGCAAAAATTGCCCTGGAACGCCTCAATGAAATTCACGAAAAGAAAGATGAAGAATCACCGGATGAGGGAAAAATAAATACATTGCCCGAAACAAAAACAATCACAATTTCAAATTTATATTTTCAATATGAAGGCCCACACTCAAACTATGTATTAAAAGATATCAACCTGGAAATACCAGAAAATAAAGTTACTGCTATTGTTGGGACCAGTGGGAGTGGAAAAACTACATTAATAAAAATGCTACTGGGATTTTACAAACCCGTACAAGGGGAAATTAAAATTGGTGATGCTAACCTGTCGAGTATCAGTCAATCAATGTGGAGAAATAAATGTGGTGTTGTAATGCAGGATGGTTTCATCTTCTCTGAATCAATAGCAAAAAATATTGCAGTGGGGGATGAATATGTAAACAAAGAAAAATTATTACATTCAGTGAATGTAGCTAATATAAGGGATAATATAGAGAGCCTTCCCCTGGCATATAATACCAAAATTGGTATGGAAGGGGTAGGTTTAAGCCAGGGGCAAAAACAAAGAATCTTAATTGCACGGGCAGTGTACAAAAATCCTGAGTTTCTATTTTTTGATGAAGCCACAAATGCCCTGGATGCTAATAATGAATTAACTATAATGAAAAACCTTGACAATTTTTTCGAGGGAAGAACTGTTGTAGTAGTAGCCCATAGATTGAGTACTGTAAAAAATGCTGATCAAATAGTTGTATTGGACAAAGGCGAAATTGTTGAAGTAGGTACTCATGAAGACCTGACCCTTATACAGGGCGAATATTACAACCTTGTAAAAAACCAATTGGAACTGGGGGCGTAATTTATGAATGAAGAAATTACCATACGGTCAGATGAAGTTCGGGAAGTAATGGAAAAAATTCCCGGTTGGCTAATTCGTTGGGGTACATCACTAATTTTTGTTATAGTAGGTATAATTATTGTCGGTAGCCACTTTATTACATACCCCACCCTCATTCATTCTAAAGTAATAGTTACAACCGAAGACCCTCCTGCTTCGTTGGTGGCCAGGGCAAGCGGTAGAATTTCAAATATTTTCGTTAGTGACACACAACGGGTCGAAAAAGACCAAATAATCGGTATTATTGAAAACCCTGCAAATTATCAGCATGTATTACATTTGAAAAATATGATTGAAAATGTAGAACGTTTTCTGGTTAAATACGACCCTTCGTTACTTAATGTTTTTGAAATTAATTTAAACCTGGGTGAACTTCAAACACCCTACACGATGCTTGTTAAGCAATTATCGGATTTTAAAAATTTTATTGAACTTGATTATCATAATCAAAAAATAAAGTCTTTACAAGCTGAACTTAAAAATTACAATAATTA
>JBNLCS010000441.1:0-4362 GCA_050303935.1 Bacteroidales bacterium | reverse complement strand
AACAAGGTTGGGTACATGACGGTAAACACCACGAGTACAATGTCGGCACGACTTCCGGTGATTGGTACAGTGGCAGGTTTAACAACCGGGGGGTACCTGTATCTACGATGCGCGATGGTACCCGAAAAGGTTACGCGTTTATTAGCTTTGATAAAAACAAATATCTTATTGACTATAAAGTAGCTGGTAAAAACCCGGAGTATCAATTTGAAATCTATGCCCCGAAAATTGTTGCAAAAGATAAAAATACGACAGCCGGAATCATGGCCAATTTTTTTATGGGCAGCGAAAACGATTCCCTATTTTGCAGGATAGATAAAGGCAACTGGGTAAAAATGAGAAGGACCGAAACATTTGACCCTTCTTATTTCCACGAAGTGCAACAATGGGATTTTACCGAAGAATTGTGGCAAGGCAAAAGACCTTCTAACCCTATAAATTGCACCCATTTATGGTATACAAATATTGCAACTGATCTGGAAGAAGGTAAGCATACCATTGAAATTAAAGCGTATGATATGTTCGGAAGGGTTCATTCACAAACGAAAGAATATAAAGTTGCTGTTGCCCCGGAATAATCTAACCATACAATTTCCACTCCTTTGGTATTATAAGCCGTGCCCCCCTTTTAAAATTGAGGTATGACCATGTCCAGTTTAAAACAACAAAAAACTTGTTTTTAAAGCCAGTTAAATAATAGATATGTATAACCAACCAGATGACCCAGGCCAGGAAACCGCCAATCTTAATATTGCCAACTTCAGCAATGGCCCTTCCCCTTCCGATAGTTGCCATTTGACCTTTATTAAGGTATATAAAGTCTTTTCTTTTTTTAGCTTTTAAGTCCAATCCTATATTTTTTGCTATATGCCTTCCCTGTTGAAGTGCCACGGGTGCCAGCCCGGGCAGTGGTGTATCATTATCATTTTCAAAATGCGCCTGGTCCCCGGCAACAAAAACTTCCCGAAAACCTTTCACAGAAAGATCTTTGTTTACAAATATCTTGCCTTGTTTATCTGTTTCAATTCCCAGGCGGTTTCCCAATCGTGATGCTTTTACCCCGGCAGCCCACAACACCGTTTTTGCATATATAACATCATTTCCAATGGTAACTTTATTTTTATCAACATTGGTAACAATACTGGAAGCCCAAACCTGTACACCAAGTTTTTCAAGATCACGCGTCGCCCTTTCAGCAAGCTTTTTAGAAAATGATGTTAGAATTTGTTCCCCACCTTCAATTAAAAATATACGCGTATGTTTTGGATCTATATTTCTAAAATCCTTTGCCAGGGTATACCTACTCATTTCACCAATAGCGCCGGCAAGTTCCACTCCGGTGGGACCCCCTCCTACTATTACAAAAGTAAGCAACATTCTTTTCTGTTCAGGGTCATTTTCAGTTTCAGCCAGCTCAAAAGCAGTAAGCACCCTACGTCGTATCTCGGTAGCTTGTTGCAACGTTTTCAAACCAGGCGCATATTCTTCCCAATTATCATTGCCAAAATATGTATGGCGGGTACCACATGCCAGTATTAGATAATCATATTTAAATTCTCCAATATTAGTAGTTACTTTTTTGTTTTCCAGTTCGGTATCTATCACTTCTGCCTGTAACACTTTTATATTTTTATATTTCGACAACATACTTCTGATAGGCATAGCAATTTCAGCAGGACTTAAGCCTGCCATGGCCACTTGATAAAGCAACGGTTGAAACAAATGATGGTTACGTCGGTCAATTAGGGTGATCTCTAGGTTTTTATTTCCAGCGAGTTTTTTTGCAGCATTAATACCGGCAAAACCACCTCCTACTATGATCACTTTTTTCATATCAAATCTAAGTAAAATATACTGCTGTCATTTTCTTCACACTCTGTAAACGATTGAAAATACGGTTTGTTCACATATATTTCTATAGGTCTAACAAGTAGATTTTCTTAATACTTGCAACCTTTTATGTAACCAAATCATCTCTTTATTATAATTGTTAATTATAAATCTCCAAAAGATTATGAGAAGAATATATTATTACCTGGTCGTCTTGCTTTTACTGACCAGTTGTGAGGAAAACAATAGTATTGAAATTGAATACTCTTATAAATGGTGCAAAGATTATGTTCTTAAATCGTCTTACAAAGTTGAAGGTGGAACATCATTTGAGGTAATTAATAATTTGGATACACTAAGCAACATTGTTAGTGCTACAGAAAATATCAATAATCACGATATCATAACTCAAAATGATTTAAAGAATAATATAGCGCTCGTTGTTATTAAACAATTTAATAGTATATGTAGTTTTACTATGAATGTTGATACAATAATTTTTAATAACGATACAACCAAATTTTATTATACCCTTAATACAAACTTTGGATCTGATGGAAACGTTTGTAATAGATTTGCTCAGCCTATTTTACTTATTTTATCAAATAAAGTTGATTATTCTTCCGTTGAATTTTATGAAAACAATAATCTAATCAAAAAGGTTAGTAGATAACCACCAATTGGCTTACATCATTACAATATATTGTACTATATTTTGTTTTTAGCAGTTGAGTAATTTATTATACAAATATGCTCTTGGCTTGTATTTTATTAACTATACTTCTAAAATAAAGGATGTAATTTATGCTTTAAATAGAATACGTATCTATTTCGTTAGTCGCATTTGTTCAAACAAGTATTCTGTAATCTGATCAAATGATTTAAACCATTCTTACCTTCAATATTGCTCTTTATAGTCTTTTTGGTTCCCGGCTTGCTTATTTTGGGCTTGTATTGGCTAAATTCCCGGTTTTAGCCCTTCTTTTATCTTTTATTATATTTACGGAACCAAATTAATTTCAAATTGAAGACCTTGTATTTAATGATATAAACCATTAGAAACTGTTTGAGTTTTGTTTAAGAATATTTTCAAACGTATTCTTTGACCGTATAAAGCAATTTTTTGGCAAATCGACCTAAAGAAGTTCACGGGTTTTCGAGCAATAGTGGTTACTATTTAGAAAAATTTGATGCAATAGCGGTGAAAAAAATGCCTAAAAAAACCGAAAAATAAAATCCAAACAGCTTCTTAAATAAATGAATGCATTATGGATACCGATGACATAGCTAAAATCCGTTTATATAACCAGCAAATCACACACAAAAAATTCAAAACAGCAGGTAAGCTTGTAGAATGGATGGGAGCCATGCAGGCGCAAGAATTGGATATGGCCAAATGGGCCATAGGGATGCGCTTACCGGGGGTCACAGAGGAAGATATTGACCATGCAATTAATAGAGCGGAAATAATCCGAACACACCTACTCAGGCCAACCTGGCACTTTGTTGCAGCAAAGTATCTTCATGCTTTACTCGAATTATCGGCACCACGAATCAAATCATCGCTTATTTCAAGGCACAAACAACTGGGGCTTACCAATGACCTGTTAAAAAAAAGCAACAACATTATTGAAACAACCCTACTGGGTCACGACCAGGTAGACCGCAATGAGTTTGTCCAAAGATTTAAAAAAGCCAATATACCCCTTGACAACAATATGGCTGCCCACCTTTTATTAATGGCCGAATTGGACGGCCTCATATGCGGTGGAAGAATAGTTAATAAAAGACACACTTATGCCCTTCTCGAAGAAAGGGTACCAAAACCCGCCAGTATTGATAAACAGGAAGTTATGGCCTTACTCGCCAGAAAATACTTTACAAGTCACGGGCCTGCAACGCTTGAGGATTTTACATGGTGGTCTGGCCTCAAAGCAAAAGATGCACGGGAGGCCATTGCTATGATAAAAAAAGAAATGGTATGCTTTGAACTGGAACATGGAAAATATTGGATGACTGAAAAAAATTATCCCAATACAAGTAATGGTGACGTTTATCACATATTTCCGGCATATGATGAGTTTCTAATAAGCTATAAGAACAGGAATGCTTCTATAACTTTAGAAAATTCGAAAAAAGCCATCTCAAATAATGGTATATTTAGGCCGATAATCACTAAAAACGGACAGGTAATTGGCATATGGAAAAAGCAAAGAAAAAATAAAATGGTGAAATTTGAAACGGATTATTTTATTGTACCTCAACCGGATACTACCGCCAATGTAGAAAAACAGTTTTCTGAATACCTGAGGTTCATAAATAATGTTACGACATAATGAATTTTTCAACCGAACCCGTAGCTATTAGGCAGGATATCATAAACAAATAATATTTTTCATTTCACCCTTGGTAGTAGGTAACCGTACAAGGGTTTCACGTTTATTAAGTTAACATTCATTCGTTTGACTTGTTATTATTCGAAAATAACCTGTTAAAAATTTAAAAGACTTATCTAATGGATAGTAACCTTAA
>JBNLCS010000440.1:0-4653 GCA_050303935.1 Bacteroidales bacterium | reverse complement strand
ATACGTACGAGCCTTTTTCAGATTGTACTGTGTATAGGAATCGGCAGCCCATTTTTTTGCGTTTTCCAGATCACCCAATACTTCATATGCCAGGGCAGCGTTAAACATTGCCCTTTTGGCTGTTTTCTTATGGTTCGATTTTGAGGCTTTCAACCAGTTTTCCAAGGCTCCTTCCCAATTGTCGGTTTGACATTGACGTACCCCAGTTGTAAAACTGATGTCTTTTTTAGGCCTTCTGTAGTAATGCCTGTAAACAGTTATCCAGTGCGGGGTAATTCTTTTGGCATAAATAACACCCGAATTTCTGCTGATTGAATTTACAGCAGCTTTTCTATTTAATAATGATGCCAAAGCCGCTTGAGGGGTTTTTCCTTCTGCATTCCATTTTCCTGTTCTTTCGTCCATAAATTGGTCAACTATACTTTTTGTCTGGGGATCGTAAATCCGGTACCCTATCTTTACCCGGCCAACACCTTCGGCATAATATATTTTAACTTTCTTAACATTTCCTTCCTTATCTTTTTCTTCAACTTCTTTATGGGTTTGGGTAACAATGAAATCAGAATCGAATAACTCTAGCGAAAGCACAGCATTACAATTGTATTGAGTACAAATCCGATCAATCTGGCCCCATGCAAGTGGTGCCGGGAACCCACCTTTTGTTAGCGGGGTCTTATATTTTATAGGTGTGGTAATAACTGTAAATTTGGGGGAATTTCCTAAAACATCAGATAATCCGGACATCGTATGTTCACGGGCGTCTTTATCAAGGCCAATACCCTCACCGGTTACAATTCCTTCTAAAATATTTACCCAGCCCTTTTCAGGTTCTGTTCTGTCAATTATTGCAATATGTGTAATATGGTTACCAATATTGACCGCTGCTGGTTGCATTACGTTTAACCGTACCTGTGCATTACTTATGTTAATGAATGCTAAAAAAATCAGTGGTAAAACAATTTTTTTCATGATTATAGTTTTTTAACAGCAATATTTTGTTATAAAGTAATAATAAGATACGAAAACCAATGCAAAAAAGGTGCCTTTTTTTGGGATTAAATTTTCATAGGGAGTAAAAGAAAGATGATTGTGATTGGAAAATGGAAAAAAGAGGTGAAAAGGCTAAGGATTTCAAACGATGCAGATTAACCAATCATCAATCATCGATCATAAGTTCATACCTGAATTTTATTCTGTTTCACTCCACCTGGGTTCAGCTTCGGAGATAATACAAGGAATTGCCTGGTTAACACTGTTTTTATATTTTTCAGATAATTCACTGTATTGTTTGCCAAAATATTGCCGGCTTAAATCGTTTCTGACTTTATTGCCTGCTGCTGTTATTTCATTTAAAACTTGTATGTACATATTATAACTGGTACCCCGGTCATTCTGAAGTGATATTATACCTTGCGAAACATCAAATTCACCAATATATGCGATATTTTCAATTTTGGTTTCGGGTGTTTTATTGTTAATTCGTATGCCTGTTAAAAAATCAGTAGTGATTTTTCTAACATCATTTATTTTATAAATATCTTTATTGATCATTATTTCATTAAGGTTGTTTACTTTTACGTTTAAAATATTTCTTTCTTTCATTACTGGAGGATTGTTATCGGGGGCATATGCGGGTAATTTCCTTTCAAGTCCTGAATCCAAATCAATCGTTGTGGCTACCAAAAAAAATACAATGAGCAAAAATGCAATGTCTGCCATTGAACTCGTGTTTATTTCTGTTTTAATTCTTCCCATAGCAGTAATTTTTAAGTTCTACCTTATGTTTTTTCGTAGTTTGTTTAATTTATAGATGCGCGTATAAAATATATTCCATATTTTTTAGGAATTTTTTAATTTCACTTTTTAAGAAATGTAATTATGAGAAAGTTTATTCCATACAGAGAAATAGGTAATAAAGATGTTTTGGTTGTTGATGGACAACATAAAAGATGTGTGAAATTATCACATTGGGGAGGAGCAAACATTTTTAAGGATATTGAGGCCGATTCCAGCGCCGAAATAGTGATCAATGCGATAAGGAAAAATCACTCATCTATTGATCGGGAACTTGTTTCCGCGAGCCATTTTGATATAGACGGATTTATTGGGGTATGGGCCCTTGGCCATCAGGAATATGCTGTTAATAACCAACATGTGTTGGTTCATATGGCTATGACAGGTGATTTTAGGGAGTTTGATACGGAAATAAAAGATGCTGACTTGACCTTAAAGCTTGTGGCATGGATAAATAAAATTGAAAAAGAAAAATTTTATCCACCATTTGGGGTATCTAATGAATTAAGTAGTTGTGCAAAAAAATTTGACTTTTTTTTACAATATTTTAGTGAAATAGTTGAACACATAGAGAATTACTCTCATGTTTGGCAGGATGAATATAACAAAGTACTAACGGATATTGAAACAGCACGGGCACCGGGTACCAAGGTTATTGGTTTCAAAGAAATTGGTTTGTGTGTTGTTAAAACTCCTGACCCTTTACATTATTATGCCATTACTGGTTTAACAAAAGGTTATGATACCGTTTTAAGTATTTTCGATAATAACCGGTATGAAATGGAGTATAAATATACCACATGGATTGATATGGCCAGCCGGCCTACCTGGCCACGTGTTAAACCTGATGGTCTCATTAAACTGTTGAATGAACTTGAGAAAAACGATTATAGGTGGTACATGGACAGGTTGGCTGATTCGGGTCCAATACTTAGGTTGATCGACAAGCCAATACCAAAGGTTATTCGCTATGATCAGCCTTATAAACGTGAAATATTTTCATCTGCAATTAATGAAGAACAATTAATTAAAATTGTAGTTGATTATTTTAAAGACAGGTATAAAGACATAGTGCCCAAATACAGTTGGACACCTTCAGAAATGCGAAAGATAAATGGTTAAAACTTTAATACTATGAAAACGAAATTACTTTATCTGTTATTTTTATTAATATGTGTAACCGTATCAAAGAACAAAGCCCAAAGGGCCGATAAAATAACCGGTTTGTGGCTGAATTACGATAAAGATTCGCAAATTGAAATATATAAAAAAGGGGACTTGTATTACGGTAAAATTATATGGACAAAAGAACCGAACAATGAAGATGGAAGTCCGAAAAGAGATATCAAAAACCCGGATCCGAAGTTAAGAAACCAAACCTATGTTGGCTTAGAAATAATCAAGGACTTTAAATATATAGATGGTGAATGGCAGGGTGGGACTATCTACGATCCGCGAAGCGGTACCCTTTATAAATGTGTAATGTGGTTTGAGGATGATAATTATAATTCATTAAATATAAGGGGATATGTAGGCTTTTCTCTTTTGGGGAAAACTACTGTATGGACAAGACAAAAAATAAAAAAAGAAAACTAAGTTGTGGATGGCAGGTAACTGATGCATCCTGGTTTGTCATTTTTTTGAAATGATGATGCTTTTGTCAGGAGTTGGAAACTTACTGGTTTTCAACATCGAAATCTCTAAGATTGGTATAATCTCAAAAACCTATTTTATAACATGTTTTTCTTACCAAAATCTTGTGTTATTTTTGTAACACATCCCTGAAGTAAGGAATTTTCTGAACAGAGGGGTCTTTTAAACTGATCCGGAGGAAATACCTGATGGAAAAGAGAATTGGAGCCATACTTATTATTATCAAAGAAACGGGACATGTTGACAGCATGAACCGGTTGTTGTCTGAATATGCTTCTGTTATTTTAGGTCGACAAGGTCTTTCTTTAAAAGGCCATTCCGTTAATGTTATTTCCCTGGTTGTGGAAGGCACTACAGACGAAATTGGGGCCTTAACCGGTAAACTGGGACGTTTAAAAGGTATACAGGTTAAATCAGTTTTATCTAAAAATAGTTACGATACAGAAGATCTATGAAATTTACACCGGGAAAATATAAAATTGCCGATAAGGCCATGCAACCTTTTATTGATGTGGAGGAAATTGAAGAATTACTAGCCAAAACAAAACCGGATGCAGCCAGGGTCAGGGAGGTGATACAAAAGTCACTTGATAAAAACAGGCTGCAACTTGACGATGTTGCGGTTCTTTTAAATGCTGATGATCCCGTTTTGATATCAGAAATAAAAGAAGGGGCGAGGGTATTAAAAGAAAAGGTTTATGGTAACAGGATCGTTTTATTTGCTCCTTTGTATGTAGGAAATAAATGTGTTAATAATTGTTCGTATTGCGGGTTCAGGGCATCAAATAAAGAAGCCGTAAGAAAAACGCTTAACGGGCCGGAATTGATTGGAGAGGTAGAAGCCTTAGAAGATAATGGACAAAAAAGGTTAATATTGGTATTTGGGGAACATCCTGATTACGATGCTGATTTTATTGCCGAAGCGGTTAGAACGGTTTACAAGGTTAAAAAAGGAAACGGCGAAATACGAAGGGTAAATATTAATGCAGCCCCTCAGGAAATCGAAGGTTTTAAAAAAGTGTTGGATGCCGGTATTGGTACGTATCAGGTATTTCAGGAAACCTATCACCCTGAAATATATAAGAAATATCATCTTGGTGGACAGAAAAAAGATTATAATTACCGGTTGACATCATTGGACAGGGCGCAGGAAGCCGGTTTGGATGATGTGGGTATTGGGGCATTATTTGGCCTGTATGATTGGAA
>JBNLCS010000439.1:0-5444 GCA_050303935.1 Bacteroidales bacterium | reverse complement strand
TCATCGGCGTATCCTTTTGAAAAGAATACCTTCTGGCCCCAGCGGTTATATACCCAGACCTCAATCTGGTCATAGTAATATTGTGCTTCTTCAATATCCCATTCATCATTTATGCCATCTCCGTTTGGTGAAAAACCAGTGACCGGTTTCACATCAAGCGCAATTTTCACAAATATTGAATCGGTAACCCGACAGAAATTGGAATCATATGCTGATGCATAATAATATATATCATTTTCTCCAGTTACCGTGGTAATCCGTGCCGAATCATCTGTTAAGTTAAAGTTTGGCGCCCAACCGTAGCCAATAAAACCTTCAATGGCTTCCAACTCAGTTGTCAACCCTTGTTTTACACCAACGGTATCGCCGGTAAGAATCTGGAATTCTTCAGGTTTAAACAAGTGGAAACGGATAGTATCGCTGTCCACACAACCGGAATCACTAATTACAGTGTAAATGTAAAACGTATCTTTTTCCACGGTAATTATAGGATTCGGAACACCCGGGTTGGAAATATTATAATCAGCCGGTGTCCACAGGTAAGCCGCCACCTTGCCTGAATCACTGTTCTGTAGGATGATTTCATTCCGGTCAGGACAAGTAAAGTATTCCGTGGCTTCGCTTATTGCTTTTACCTGGTTTATTACTTTCACTGTATCGGTATAAGTCGCCATGCAATCATTCGCATCGAACACTTCCAGGGTATATATCCCTGTTGCAACATTTCGTAAAGTTTCCGTATTTGCAATTATTTGATTTGAAGTATCCCGCCAGGTAAATGTATAAGCCCCTGTTCCACCCCGGACGTCAGGAACAATGGAACCGTTTTCAGTTAACGGGGTATAACAACTGGCATGGGTAACCGCATTTGTTGTATCTATTATAATTGGCAAAGCCGGTTGGGTAATAGTAAAAGTTGTATCAAAAAACCTTCCCAATGTATCTTCAACGGATACATAATAGTTTTGGGCCGGTAAAGTTCTATAAATGTCCTGATCTACTATATCCGTTCTTATTATTGTATCATTTCCATAAATTATGGTAAACGTTTTTTTCAATTGATAATACGGTGACAAAGGTGATTCATTTATACTCAATATCAGGTAGGCAGTGCTATCACCATAACAGGCAACGGAACTATATTGCACAGTTACATTCATTTCACCATATTCGTTTATTGTCACAGCACGGCTCGTGCTACACAAATTTGTATCGTAAACACTTACAGTATAAGTGCCTGCGTACAGATCATTGAAAATACCATCTATATTACTATCAATTATATTTCCGGCAGAATCCAATACAAAACTTAGCTGACCCATACCGCCCGATGCAGATGCTTCTATGTTACCCAGGTCTTCACCCACAACATCTTGAACATTATCAATGCTTAAATTTATTTCATCCGGTTGTGTTATAATAGCTGTTGTGTTGGCTGTACATCCCCTTCCATCTTTCACAAATACATCATAATTACCAGCGTACAGGTCATTAAAATTACTACTCGTCTGATAGTCTGACGGAGAATCACCGTTTACAGAGTATACTCTGCCGCCAACTCCTCCGCCTGCAGAAATGATTATAGTACCGGTGTTGTCCCCATAACATTTTTCAACATTTGTTGTAGTCACATTATTTATGGTAATTGGTGCTGGATCATTAATGGCCACTGTTTCATTACCATGTTCAATAGTACATCCATTGGTATCTTTCACAAATATAGTATAGGTACCATTGGCCAGGTTGGTAAATATATTGTTGCTTTGATAAGCTACCGGATTATCACCCAAAATTGAGTATACTAATGGCCCACTTCCACCAGTTGCGGTAATTGAAATACTACCAGATGTATCGGCAGCACATCCCACATCTGTTATTGCTACTGAGGAAACCTTAATGGTATCCGGCCCAACAATATTTACTGCATCGTAGTAAGCCCTACCGTTTGTAGAACTTACAACAACCGGGTACGTACCTCTTGAAAGATTATTGAATATGTGATTATTAGATGGTTTGGTTACAGGAGGTAAACCTGCAATTTCATATGTTACTGTATCTCCTGCTACAAAATCATTCACAAACAATAATATACTTGCCACATCTTCCGCACAAACAAGTGTGTCAAAATCAATGGTAACCCCCAAATCAGGTTTACCATCTACATAAATACTATCAAAAACTGAACAACCTGCCGTATCTGTAATATACAAATAGAACCAACCTTCTTTGTGGGGTTCAAAATAGCCAGTGTCAACAGTAGCATACGTACTATCCAAATCAGCGCTCGCGATAGCATAATCAAGGTCGCCTCTTCCCCCGCTGGCATGAACAAAAAGCTTAATAGTATCATTTACAATAACATCCCTTGTAGAATCAATCGTTATAGCAGGCGGACTTGTAATAATAAATGGAAACGGATCATAATCACAAGATGATGTATCTGAAACATCAACCCAATAAATGGCTGCATTTAAACCAGAGAAGGTTATTGTGTCAACCCCTACAGGTGATGAAACATTAGGAATAAGATTATAGCTTAAACTACCCTGGCCACCAGATGCCAATACCCTTATTGCTGCATTACTTGCACCATAGCATGATTCATTCGTTTTAGAACTGTAAGCCAATGTAATGGCGGGAGGTGACAGAAGTGTAATAGTATCACTATCAAAACATCCCATCTGGTCAGTAGCTCTTGCTTCAAATGTACCGCCCGGAACAGCAGAAAAATCTCCGCTCGTGGTTTCAAAATATATGGTATCCCCGGTACCCAGATCAAACAAGCTGTAATTAAATAATCCCTGGCCATTGGTAGCGCTTACGGTAATACTTCCATCGGATTGTCCGCCACAGGTTGCATCGGTATACGCATCAACGGTCTGAATTATTGCACCGGGCTCTGTAATAGTTAATATACCTGTAGTATCTGCTGAACAGAATACGGTATCCGTAACAATTACCCGATAAGAACCTTCACCCAATCCTATAACAGCACCCGGGTTCTCTGTTATTACCGAAGAATCCAGCAAGGTACTCATGGTTTCATCATATGTCATGAAAATATAAGGCAGGTTGCCACCGGATATTTCAATTTTTAATGAATCATTGGTAGCTCCATAACATGTCATATCAATACCTGATTCGCTAATTATGGTGATGGCACCTGGCACAACAATGGCAACAGTATCACTATTGAATGTAGCACAACTGTCGGTCACTTCAACCCAGTATAAACTACCGGTTGATAGTCCGGTAAATGTTACACTGTCGGCATGTACCAATGTATCTATCTCGGTATTATCATCATGTAAAATAAATTGTTTCAGTCCCGTTCCGTTTGAAGTTTCAACGGTAATCATTCCATCAGTATTACCTGAGCAGGACACATCGCGTGCAAAAATTGTATCAATAACAAGTCCGGCAGGATCAGTTAAGGTTACTACTGAATCCAGTTGACAACCGTTTGCATCTTTTACGCTGGCCGTATAATTATTAGCGGTTAAGCCCGAAATTACCGAGTCGGTAGTAAAAGCACCTCCTGCCGAGTACGTTAACGTACCGCTTCCTCCCGCAGCAGTTATGCTGATTGAGCCGCTATTATCCGCAGGACATACCGGGTCAACCGATGTAATATTACTGATTGAAAGTGGCGCAGGGTCATATACATAAGCAGAATCATCAACAAAACATCCTTCGCTGTCAAATACCCGGATATAATATGTACCTGCATCCAGTCCGGAAATGGTATTGTTTGTACCTCCCGGAATTGGGTTCACCATATTTTTGTTATATGACCACTGGAAGTAATATCCGGGCACACCCCCAGTAGGGGATACCGAAATACTACCATCACTGTCTGCAGGACATGAAACCGTATCATTGGCAATAATATTAGTAATAGCCGGTGACACATAAACCTCAGGCATTGTAGTTAAAATGGCCTGACAGATTGTGGTTGTATTTTGTGCAATAATATAATAATCGGTTGTTACGGCAGGTGTAACATTGAATGAGATGGTCCCTCCGGTGCCATTAACAGGGGTCCCTTCAAACCCATCGTCAGAAACACGTGCCAATTGATATCGTACACCACTTTCTGATGCAAATACATCAATCACGGCTGTTTCACCGGAACAAATGGTATCGGTTGAAACGGTAAGCAATGTATTTGGCGCGGCATTTACCGTTGTATTGGCATTTGTGTGTGAATAACACCCATTTCCATTTAATACCTGGTAGTAAACATCCCGACTACCCGTTGCCACAGAAGGATCAAATTCGGCAGTTCCGTTGCCCAAATCGTTAATTCCTAATCCTGAGAATGTTCCACTCGGTGCTTCACTACCAGATAGCGTATCGATAGCAGTATCTTCACAATAGATGGCATCAAGCCCGCTAATTGTTATCGCAGGAACGGTATTTACGCTTAAAGTCACAGTATTTGAATTGGCAGAACTACATTCACCAATGATCACACAACGGTAATCAGCCTGGTATGAACCGTCAACATCAATCAAATACAATGTATCGTTGTTGTATCCTTGCTGTGTAAGTCCGGAAGTATTTACCGGATTGAACCCGTTTCCATCATTAAAATCAACCACCCATAAGTAGGTAATTGGCTGTGTACCAGTTACCGAAACGGTAAACATGGCCGTATCACCCTGACAAACAGTAGTATCTTTAGGTTGCTGAACGATAGATGTTGCAGGTGTAACAGAAAACATTATACTATCCTTAACTGACGTGCACGAACCATTTCCGGATACAGTTAGTGTTAATACTATATCTCCGGTAAAGCCTATAGGAGGCGTATAGTTTGGTAGTAAATCAGTATTGTTTATTAATGAACCTCCAACACCACCATCATCCCATAGTAAACTACTGTAGTTACCAGCTGTTGCTGGTATTGCGGCAGTAGAAAGATCAAAGGTAGTATTTTCACAAGTTTGTTCGTTACTACCTGCTTCAACAGCAGGCGCTGCTACTACCGTTAGATTCATATCGTCGGTTACCGGATCGCAGTTGGAGTTTCCGTTAACTGTCAATCTTAAAGTGACGATATTTCCTGCATCCGCAGGATCAGGCATATATGTTGGTGTCAATGTTGTCCCGTTGGTTATCGTACCGCTTCCACTGCCACCTACTATGCTCCAGCTCACACTTGACTGGTTGGTTGCAGTTGCTGTACTTATCGTAAATGGACTGTCAACGCATGTGTTGTCATCGGAGCCAGCATTAGACGTAGGCAATGCTGCCACTGTCAGGGCCATGTCATCGGTTACCGGGTCACAATTGGAGTTTCCATTAACTGTCAATCTTAAAGTGACGGTATTTCCTGCATCCGCAGGATCAGGTGTATAAGTTGGTGTTAAAGTGGTTCCATTGGTTATTGTACCACTGCCGCTACCACCCACAATGCTCCAGCTTACACTTGACTGGTT
>JBNLCS010000438.1:0-3355 GCA_050303935.1 Bacteroidales bacterium | reverse complement strand
TGTAAATGTCTCAGGCATTGATTCCATGAAATTTCAGGGAAGGTTTTTATTAAAGGATGAATATCGTTCATATGCCATATTGGGGTATGGTTTACAGGGCAAACTGTCGTACCGGCTCGATTTTACAGATCCATTGGAATTGTATGTTATAAAACGTGAAGGTGGCAATCTGCTGTTAAATCCAGAAAGGGCAATTAACAAAAAATTGATCTTTGCTTCCGGTAATTTCAGGATTGAACAAAGTTACGACTCAAAATATTTTTTGGTCCCTCTGGAAACAGCACGTGAATTACTTGATTATAAAAATGAAGTTTCTGCTCTCGAAATTAAGGTAAAAAATAATATAAATATCAGGGGTCTTAAACAAGAATTAATAACCCTGCTTGGTGAAGGTTTTAAAGTAAAAGACAGATATGAGCAAAATGAAGCATTTTACAAAGTAATGAAAACTGAAAAATGGGCAATATTTTTTATTTTACTTTTTATACTCATTATTGCTTCATTTAATGTTGTTGGTTCCCTTGCTATGTTGGTTCTTGAGAAAAAACTGGATATCTCCACCTTGCAAAGTATGGGATCATCTAAAAAATTAGTAAAAAAAGTGTTCTTAACCGAAGGTTGGATAATCTCTTTCATCGGTTCATTTGTGGGTCTATTATTAGGTTCATTGATTTGCTGGTTGCAGATGCATTTTGGATTATTAAAATTATATGGCAGTGGTTCTTTTATTATTGATTCGTATCCCGTTTATCTTAAATTTTCTGATCTTATATTAATCCTTGTTTCAGTGAATATTATAGGTTTTCTTTCCTCGTTATTACCAGTTCAATTTATGGCAAAAAAATATGGGTTAAATTAGTGAGACTGTGATTTTAGAAACGATAGTGAACTGAAATTACTAAGTCGAACCGATCCTGGTGCCACGCAATTGGGATCCTGGGATTTTATTCTCCGCATCTTGGTGCGAAAAGATTTTGTGTTTCTTCTGGCATACCTTTTTTAAAAACAGGGATTATATACAGTTATATGGTTTTCAATTTGTTTCAGGATTCATATCCATTGATGATCATAAAATGGTTTCTGATTTAAAGATGGTGGTTCAACAAACCTTACTCAGGTTTTTATTTAGGGCTTGCTGAAAAAGTCAAAAATGTGCAAGATGCGAGCCGGCAAAATGAAGGCGTACTGTAGTACGTCGAATTGCACCCGGTGAAGCAGGTTGTGCGTTTTTGGCTAACGAAATGTTTTGATTTAATTGCATGATTTTTCATATATTCTGTTCAATATGTTTTCAGCAATTTATCAAAATTCCCATGCATTTAACTTATAACCAATTCATTGAGTGTTTTTCAGCAGACCCTATTTACTGGAAATATCTTCCGCCTTCTTAAAATTCTTATTATCAATACAGGCATTTCATTAATACATTTGCTTATTAAATAACAATAACTCGTTTTCAACCAAAACTGGGTGTTAAGTGACAGACAGATCTTAAACTGTCCGTTTGGACTGGTTTTGGTGTACACTGTAAAAACGAAAAGTTTAACCACTTAATTTGATAAAAATGAAAAATCCGCATTACTCAAAATTATTTTTAATGTTGGGTAACACGGATTTATCTTATTTAGTGTCGGCAAGAAAACCCCATTTTCTGCGTTATGCTTGTCAGAAAATTCCTCATTTACACCAGTAAACTGTGGATTTCCTGAGTTATGAGCTTTTAATGGCTCATGAGCTCACTCCGTTCGGTTCGCAAGCCTTAAAAATGGACTTTTCTTATTCGCCACTGGTCTTTTCTTGCAAGTACTATTTCGTAATACTTTCTATTTTTATTCTTCGTCTTTTTTTACATAATATTTATGTATGGTTAAATGTTTGTATGTTTCGCCTGGTTTTAATAAGGTTGATGGGAAATCCGGCTGGTTTGGTGAATCTGGAAAATGCTGTGTTTCCAGCGCTAAGGTTGACCGGTAACCGTATTTTTTACCAGATTTACCAGTTATTGACCCATCCATAAAGTTGCCCCCATAAAATTGTATGCCTGGTTCAGTAGTGTGGATTTCCATAACCCTTCCACTTTCAGGATCGTACAATTTGGCAGCTAGGGTAAGTTCTCCTTCTTTTTCCTGGTTCAATACCCAGTTATGGTCAAAGCCCATTCCGTACTTTAATTGAACATGATCGGCATCCAGGTCTTTACCAATAACTTTTGCTTCTGTGAAATCAAACGGGGTGCCTTCAACAGGTGCCAGCTCTCCGGTAGGAATTAATGTTGAATCAACAGGTGTGTAATGATCAGCATTGATCATTAAAACATTATCATTAATGGTTGAGTCACCTTCTCCCGATAACGTCCAATAAGCATGATTGGTAAGATTGACAATGGTGGGGGCATCCGTTGTAGCTTCATATTCCATTTTTATTTCATTGTCTTCAGTTAAGGAATATGTCACGTTAACCGTTAAATTTCCCGGATATCCTTCTTCACCATCTTCTGATACATATGAAAGATGTACAGTATTTCCTTCTTGTTTTCCTTCCCATACTTTTTTATAAAATCCTCCGGGGCCTCCATGTAAAGCATTTGGTCGGTCATTAATAGCCAGTGAGTATTCTTTACCGTCTACGGTAAATTTCCCTTTTGCTATCCTGTTGGCATACCTTCCAACTAAACTCCCCATAAATGTTTTATCCTTTATATAGCCCTCAATATTAGTATATCCAAGTGTTACGTCTCCCAATTCACCACTTTTATCAGGTACCAATACTGAAACAATGATGGCGCCATAGTTTGTAATGTATACTTCCATGCCATTTGCATTTTTTAATGTGTAAAGCGTTACTTCTTTACCATTGAGTACAGTATCAAAGTCTTCTTTATCAGGCCTGAATACTTCTTTTTTATCAGTTTGGGTTGTGGTATTGCATGCTGCAATTACAAGTACTATTGTTAATAAGGTGAATAGTTTTTTCATAACTAATATGATTTTTAAGTTTAATTTAATTAATAGCTTTATCAAGATTACTGTGCTAAATTAAATAAAAAATTGATCATATTGATATTACAAAACAAATTTACAACATCTGGTGCAGATAATTTTATCAATGTTGTTTCCTTATTTTATCGTATTTGCGTAAAAATTTTTTGTTTTTTCGTTCAATATCTTTTTCTCTTTTTTCATATTTCTTTCTAAAATCAAATAACTTTTTCTCGTAGCATTCCACCACAGCAACGGTACGTCTTTTATTTTTTGTTGACACTCCACAAGAGGAAAATAGTATAATTAATGAAATGATAATGAGGATGTTTTTTGAACGTTTCATGGTGAAAGTAATTTATATTCAGTATAAAACA
>JBNLCS010000437.1:0-4315 GCA_050303935.1 Bacteroidales bacterium | reverse complement strand
GGTCATTGGGTGTGATACCGAAAATGCTATCTTCCAGGTTTATTTTCCTGCCTGTATCTTTTCCTTCTATGGTTAATACTGATACTTCCATTTTCAATTTATTTAAATCCTATCTGGACTTTCAATTATAACATATGATCCGCGTGCTCCGGGAACTGATCCCTTTAATAATAATACATTTTGTTCAGGTATTATTTTTACTATTTTTAGGTTAAGCACTTTAATTCGGTCTCCTCCTGTCCTTCCTGCCATTCTCATTCCTTTAAATACTCTGGACGGATATGATGAAGCTCCAAGTGATCCAGGTGCCCTGTTCCTGTTGTGCTGTCCATGGGTTTGGTCATTTACCCCACTAAAATTATGACGTTTTACAACTCCCTGAAAACCTTTACCTTTTGATACTCCGGTTACATCCAGCCAAATATCATTTTTAAAGTAATCCACAGTAATTTGATCCCCAGCTTTCCAATCCTTTACGAAACCTTTTAATTCAATCAGTTTACGTTTTGGGGTTGTACCTGCTTTTTTGAAGTGTCCCAGCATAGCCTTTGACGTTTTCTTTTCTTTTTTCTCGTCGTAAGCCAACTGGACTGCTGAATAACCATCTGTCTCATCCGTTTTAATCTGGGTAACAACGCATGGTCCTGCTTCAATTACGGTGCAGGGCACATTG
The DNA here is from genome assembly GCA_050303935.1 of Bacteroidales bacterium. GTDB lineage: Bacteria > Bacteroidota > Bacteroidia > Bacteroidales > JBNLCS01 > JBNLCS01. The sequence continues at coordinate 3,642 of JBNLCS010000437.1, read as the reverse complement.
TTCCCGTTTTCATCAAAAACGGAGGTCATTCCTATTTTTTTCCCAATTAATCCAGGCATTTTATATTATTTTTTCTGGTTACACTTTAATTTCTACCTCAACACCACTTGGCAATTCAAGTTTCATCAATGCATCAATTGTTTTTGGTGTTGAACTATATATATCAAGTAATCGTTTATATGACGATAATTGAAATTGTTCTCTTGATTTTTTGTTTACAAAGGGAGACCTCAATACTGTAAAAATCCTTTTATGTGTTGGAAGAGGAATAGGCCCGCTTACAACTGCTCCCGTTGTTTTTACAGTTTTAACGATCTTTTCTGCTGATTTATCAACCAGGTTGTGATCGAATGACTTTAATTTTATTCTTATTTTTTGACTCATTGTATCAAAAATAACTTGTTATACAGTTTCTGTTTTGCCTTTTATTTTTTCAATTATTTTTTTCTCAATCTCTGGTGGCGTTTGTTCAAAATGTGAAAATTCCATACTTGATGATGCTCTTCCTGAACTTATTGACCTTAAGGAAGTAACATAACCAAACTGTTCTGATAAAGGTACTTTGGCTTTAATAACACGAGCCCCGGCCCTGCTTTCCATTCCACCAACCTGACCCCTTCTTTTATTTAAGTCAGAAATTATATCTCCCATGTATTCTTCAGGAGTAACTATCTCAAGAGACATGATTGGCTCAAGCAACACGTTCTTACCTTTTCTACATGCTTCCTTAAATCCTTGGCGGGCACATATTTCAAATGATAGCTGATCAGAATCCACACTGTGGAACGATCCATCTTTAAGTGTTACCATGAGGCTATCAACCGGAAATCCAGCCAATACACCATTGGTCATGGCATCTTTAAATCCTTTTTGAACAGATGGTATGAATTCTTTGGGAATATTACCACCTTTTACTTCATCAACAAATTGAAGCCCCTCAGTTCCTTCATCGGCAGGGCCAATTTCGAAAATAATGTCCGCAAATTTCCCCCTACCACCTGTTTGTTTCTTAAATACTTGACGATGAGATACAGTAGTGGTAAGTGATTCTTTATAATTAACTTGTGGTGCACCCTGGTTGCACTCAACGTTAAATTCTCTTTTTAAGCGATCAATTAAAATGTCAAGGTGTAGCTCTCCCATACCACTTATTACGGTTTGACCTGTTTCATCGTCAGTTTTTATCCTGAAGGTAGGATCTTCCTCGGCCAATTTACTAAGGGCTACACTTAACTTATCAATATCTTTTTGAGTTTTTGGTTCAATTGCAATACCAATTACAGGTTCTGGAAAAGTCATTGATTCAAGGGCAATCGGGTGTTTTGAATCTGAAAGCGTATCACCTGTACGGATATCTTTAAAACCTACTACAGCACAAATATCACCTGCTTCGACTGTTTCACGCGGGTTTTGTTTATTGGCATGCATTTGGTACAGCCGGGTAATTCTTTCTTTTTTTCCTGTACGTGTATTTAATACAGTAGAATTTGCATCAATTTTGCCAGAATAAATACGCATAAAAGCCAAACGGCCAACAAATGGATCTGTTGCTATTTTAAATGCCAATGCCGCTAAAGGTTCTGTAGGTTCAGGTTTACGTGTTGCTTCTGCATCTGTTCTCAGGTCTATTCCTGTTACGTTACCAACATCCAGAGGGCTGGGTAACAAGCCTGCAATAGCATCAAGCAAACGTTGAACGCCTTTATTTTTAAATGCCGAACCACATAATACAGGAACTATTTTTCGTTTTACAACAGCTTTTCTTGTAGCGGCCAGAAATTCTTCAACAGTAATGGATTCACGGTCTTCAAAGAATCGTTCTAATAGATCATCATCTTGCTCGCAAACTGCCTCGATTAATTTTTCTCTCCATTCTTCCGTTGTATCAATTAAATCTTCAGGAATATCGCAATATTCCCAACGTGTACCAAGCGTTTCATCAGCTTTCCAAACCAATGCTTTCCGCTCAATAAGGTCAATAACACCTTCAAATTTATCTTCTGCTCCTATTGGAATTTGCATTGGAACTGGATTTGCCCCAAGCTTATCTTTGATTTGGCCTACTACGCCATAAAAATCTGAACCAACACGGTCCATTTTGTTTATAAACGCAATTCTTGGTACTTTATATTTATCTGCTTGTCTCCAAACGGTTTCTGATTGTGGTTCAACTCCACCTACAGCACAAAAAACGGCAATTGCACCATCAAGTACCCTTAATGAACGTTCAACTTCTACAGTGAAGTCAACGTGACCTGGGGTATCAATGATATTAATTTTGTATTCCTGATCGTTATACCTCCAGAAGCAGGTGGTTGCAGCAGAAGTAATAGTAATTCCCCTTTCCTGTTCCTGTACCATCCAATCCATCGTAGCCGCACCATCATGAACTTCACCTATTCGATGTGTAATTCCCGTGTAAAACAAGATACGCTCAGTGGTAGTTGTTTTACCGGCATCGATGTGGGCCATGATACCAATATTCCTCGTAAACTTCAAATTACTATCCATCACTCGTTACACTAATTATCAGCTAGCAACTGTATTTTATCTATAATAATGTCGTTGTTAAAATAAACGCAAAATCAGAACCTGAAATGAGCAAAGGCTTTGTTTGCTTCAGCCATACGGTGCATATCTTCTTTACGTTTAAATGCTGCCCCTTCTTCATTGTAAGCAGCTATTATTTCTGCGGCCAATTTATCAGCCATTGATTTTCCACTTCTTTTCCTTGAGAAAAGGATCATATTTTTCATGCTTATTGATGCTTTTCTTTCAGGACGTACCTCCATTGGAACCTGGAACGTGGCACCACCAATCCTACGGCTTTTAACTTCAACCTGTGGGGTAATGTTTTCAAGTGCTTTTTTCCATATATCCAGTGGACTTATATCTTCACTTACTTTCTTTTTACTAACAATATCAAGGGCATTATAAAATATTTCGTATGCCAGATTTTTTTTACCTGAATACATCATGTTGTTAACAAATTGTGTTACCAACTGATCACCATATTTTGGATCAGGTAATAATATTCTCTTCTTAGGTTTTGATTTTCTCATTGCTTTCTACCCAATTATTTTTTCGGTCGTTTTGCACCATATTTTGATCTGCGCTGAGTTCTGCCTTCTACTCCGGCAGTGTCAAGAGCTCCTCGTATAAGATGGTAGCGCACACCAGGCAAATCTTTTACCCTTCCCCCTCTAATAAGAACAATAGAGTGTTCCTGTAGGTTATGGCCTTCACCGGGAATATAAGCATTCACTTCTTTTCCTGATTTGGTAATCCTAACCCTTGCTACCTTCCTCATTGCTGAATTAGGTTTTTTAGGAGTTGTTGTATAAACACGTACACAAACCCCTCTTTTTTGCGGGCAAGCATCTAATGCAGGAGCTTTACTTTTGTACTCTTGCTTGCTTCTTCCTTTTCTTACTAATTGTTGTATCGTAGGCATACTCAGTTGTTTACAAATATTTTCTCGTTAAAAACGGGTTGCAAAGGTATTCTTTTTTTTTTAATTCCAATAATTTTTTTAAAAAAAATGAATTGTTTTTTACTTTTTAATATATTGACTAAGATACTATACCTTAATACTATATTTAGATGTCAAATAACATTTTCTTTTAAAAAGCCAGCAAATGT
>JBNLCS010000436.1:0-2095 GCA_050303935.1 Bacteroidales bacterium | reverse complement strand
TGGATAAACTTAAATTCCTGGTTTCATTTCCAAATCAATACCATTTTAATAAAATAAACTATCATACGCTGGATTTTATTTTTACGGCATGGATAGAATCGATTGATATGATAAAAGTTAACGATGATGTTTCCAATTATTATTTAATTGAAAAAGATAAAATTGATTTACAGCAAATTGGTTTAACATCTATAAAAAAGGCAATGGAATATTACATGAAAAATTATTAGAATGCCTAAAAATTACTATCGTATTCTCGGAATTGAAAAGGATGCCGATGTAGATGATATTAAAAAGGCATACAGGGCCCTTGCCAAGAAATATCACCCTGATGTAAATGCCACACCGGGTATAGAACAAATTTTTATTGAAATAACCGAAGCATATGAATATCTCATAAACAAAGCTGAAAGCAAACAAAAAGTTAATGTTGGGAAAGAAAAACAACATGATATAAATGAAGAATATTGGCAGCAAGTGAGGCGGAGAGCTGCTGAACAGGCCCGGATGAAATATGAAAAATTTGCCAGGGAGCATGAAGCTTTTAAAGCTAGTGGGTATTATGATTTATCTCTGATTTTCAAAATTTTGGGAAGGGCCTTTATTTTCTTGTTTACTATTACCTTGTTTGTAACACCGGTTATTCTCGGTTTTATTGATTTGTATCTGCTGCTTTTTGCTTTCTTGTGTTGGCCTGTTGCAGTATTTCAGGCAATGTATATATACGAAAAGAGGAAAAATTATTTTGTTCCCGAAAAATTTTATTACAATTTCAAAAAAGTTAGGGAATATTACACTGAACGTAACCCTGACCCGGAATATAAATGTTTTTATTGCAAGGGGTTAAAAGCTGATTCTAAACCATATAAAATATATTTATTAAAAGTAAAAGACGTAAAAACAATTTCGGGTGGTCCTTTTCAACGCAGGGTTAGTTATAAAAAGGCATACAAAAATGTTAAGGTCCCACGCTCTTGTAAGGCCTTGCAAGTGCATAGCTTAAATACACTGTTAAAAACCATACTCGTTTTAGTTTTGCCATTTTTTATTCCTTGTAATAGCTTACTGTGGAAATTAATAACAACAATCATAATAACTTTGTCAATTTCACTTATTATAAATTGTTTAACACGAACGGCTTCAAAAGTAGGATATATGTTAAACAGGTTTTATTTAACAAAAATTATGGTGTGGTTGGGGGTACTTATATTGCTTACCGATTTTAGTGATGGGTTTATTCACTGGAATGTCCATGAAGCAATTTTTCCGGTATTCGGGTTAATGGTTTTTTTTGATCCGGTAATTGAACTTATCATAAAAATCCCCGGCCAGGCTTATATGTTAAAACCTTTACTGCCAAGGTATCGCGAATTAAACAGATATTTCGATAATAAATACCAGTATTATATTGACGTTCCGGTATGGACCCTTATCTATCCATTTTTTAAGTGGATTTTTGGATAAAACGGGTTTATAGAAATATTTTAAAAGGTACTAATTCGGTTTGACTTCAAAAGATTTTCTATTGCCCGACTTTTCAGTTTAGGATAAACAGGCTTCAAACACAGGGCCCTTGAAGTTTTGGAAACTAGAAGGTTACATTTAGGTGAATGATTGTTAAAGAACAAAAAACACGGTATTTAGTATTTCATTTCAGAAGCTATTTAGAAACATTATAAAAAAAATAATTTTTAACAAATAATCAATAAAAAATATATTTAGATCGAAAATTCTTATTAACTAGCATTTAAAATCAATAAAAACGAAATAAATACTAATAATTAAAAATAATATTTGTTATATTTAAAATAAATATTCTAGATATATAGATGTATTGTTAATAGCTATAACAACGATCTTATATTCAGTTTAAAGCAAAATTTGAGATATGGGTAAAAAAGCAGTTCAGGACGTAAGTAAAATCGTTATAAAATTTGCAGGCGACTCGGGTGATGGAATGCAGCTCACAGGTCAGCAATTTTCGGATACATCCGCTTTTTTAGGAAATGATTTGTCTACTTTTCCGGATTATCCATCTGAGATAAGGGCACCTCAGGGAACAGTTGCGGGTGTTTCAGGGTTTCAGGTACAAATA
>JBNLCS010000435.1:0-6857 GCA_050303935.1 Bacteroidales bacterium | reverse complement strand
CTATTAATTTTTTGTGTTGGTTATCAATCTTTTCGATTCCAACTGAATATTCCGGTTTCCAAATAAAAAACTGTCCCATCTTCTTAATAATTTAATAGTTCAAAAGCCTTTGTAAAACTAAACAAAACAATTCTGAAAATTATTGGTATTTTTACCCAAATTTGATCAAGTTTTAGCGTTGTTGTTAATAAACCAGGTGTTTTATAAACAGGTAGAAAAATAGAATAAAGCCTACTAAATTATCGTCTGTTAGAAAACCAATTTATTCATTTTTCTATAAAATTGTTGGAAATATTGATTGTTGAAGAACTATATTTTCTAAAATTGAGAAATTTTGTTATATTAAATAAATAATTTCAGACTAGAAGGTACTTTTTAAGAAATTGGTTAACAAAATTTTATGGTTGGGTATAAGAAGAAACTTAATCAGTTGTCACAATTAATTACTATTGTTGATGAAACTCAGGAAAGAATTTTTTTATCTGCTCAATTGGGGTTTTTTATCAAGCTAACATTGAAGATTCGAAAAAGTTATTTGATGTACATGTTTGTTTAGTAAGGAATGTATTGGGCATTAATATTATTGGGGTAAAGAAAATATGATAACGTACAAGTATGATGTGGATAAAGATTTTGTTTTAATACTTTATACCGGGGATATTTATGTGGAAGATGTAATTGATAATATTAACCGGATATTTTCAACGATAAAATTGCCACGAAACCTGTTAGTGCTTGAGGATGCCAGAGAGGCAAACTACCATATTGATATTGACGATAATGGTAAGATAAGGGAAGCCATTGCTCAATATATAGAAAACATTGAATCGTTAAAAATTGCGTTTATCCAAAACAAACCTATGGAGACCACCATTAACCTTGATTACGAATACGATATGCCATTTCGGAATATGCGGTATAAAGTATTTTCCACAAAAGAAGCAGCATGTCAATGGTTAGGGATATATTAATTAGCATTAACCCTAAAGGTCTTGTTTTTTCAGTTTCTAACATATTTCATAATGTTAAAATTTGCTAAAATGCAGTAAATTAGGATGTGAATCCCTGAACTCTTTTGATAATCTACTTGTTTTACTTTCAATTATAGTAAGTGGTTCGTCACTTTTAAATTGAAGATGTTGAAATCGGTAGTTTGGTTTAAAACATCTTAATGTTAAGAATTAATACAAGTAAGATAGTATATGAGATGGGTTATTAATATTTATAAGAAATATAAGAGGAGAATGGTGGCCCGAAGGGTAGCATTAAGATCCAGGTTGTTGATTACCAGGACTATGGTGAATTTAGGATTGGAGGCCTACGAAACAAAGGAAATGGCACGTGTTTTTTTTCGTTTGCTTGGTAAAAAACTAGGACTGAAGGACCGTTCTGTTCCACCAACAGAACAAGAAATCAATGAAGCCATTGAACAATTAGTTGACGTGGGCAGGTTCTCTGTTTTTTCAATTATTTCACTATTTCCAGGCGGGGCTATTTCTTTAATAGCACTTGAGTTAATGGCCAGAAAATTTGGTGTAAAGGGGTTTACACTAATTCCATCATCATTTCGCAAAGCTGAACGAAGAAAGAAACTGAAGGAATACAGAAAAAAATTGAGTAAAATAATTGACCAAAAGAAAACCGGGACGTTGGGCAAGATAATAACGGAAAGAAAACAATTATTGGAAACCTATAAACCTGACCTAATGAAAACAAGGTGAGAAATAAAAATAATATTTAACATGATTTTAGCCTATATTATTTCGAACAGCAGGGAAGAAGCAGAAAAAATAGCACTTCACTTATTAGAAAAAAAACTCGTTTACAGCATCAATATTATACCGGATGTTAAATCAATGCGAAGGGAAAATGATGAAATTTTAACCGTACATAGGACCATTGTGCTGGCTAAAACAAAAGCATTATTGTACCGTGAAATTGAAGATGAAATAAAAAGATTGCAAACCACAGGTACAGTAATAAGTTTTTCGATGCCGTTTACTCAAATGTCTCAGGATTTGTACGATAATATCCAATTAAATACAATGAAAGTGTAGAAGGATTTGAATGTATTTCTAATGTTGTAATGGATTTTACTATTTATATAAATGGACTTAATAGAATAGATACGTTGTTTGGTGTAAAATAAATTAAATTCAAATTTTTTTTTCTAACTTGCATGTAACCTGCTTGATTAATAAATTAAACAGGTTAAGTATAATAAACTTAAACCTTGAAAAAATGTATAAGAAAAAACCTTTCGTCCTTTATTTTTTAACCTTGTTAATTTTACAATCTTCTTGTATTACTTTTTATAAATCAAGAAGTATGAGGCAGGATGAGAATAGTAGTACCCTGCAGTCGCTGGAGAATTTTGACACAGGTAAATACCGTTTTGTTATTCATTCAGGTGATTTATTATGGGCTATTGATTATGTTAAATTTAGTGAGCACGAAATTTCTGGTTCCATAGGGAAATTGAATGACCAGGAATATGCGTATTATAAAAAGCTGAGTGGTGATCAAAGAACAGCAAGGGTCCCCATTTTTGACAGGCAATATATTTATCAGGTCCATATTTTTGTGGATAAGTTGAAACAGAATAATAATATACTTACCATCCATGAAGATGATATAAAAGGGGTACAGATTTATAATATAGACGGTGCATTAACATTTGTTTCTTATGCCGCAACTGCAAGCGTTGTTACAATTGCAGCTATTGGCACTTTCCTGATTATTGTATGTAATTGTCCGCATGTTTATACGTATAATGGGGATACATATAACTATACAAACACACTTTTTACAGGTGCTGTATCGCCAAAACTAGAACGATATGATTATAAAATAATGCCGGATTATTTTCCCGGTTCACATGAGTATAAACTAATGCTTAAAAACGATGAGGCAGAAAAACAATATACCAATGAAATAGGATTAATGGTTGTGCACCATAACAAAAAAACGGAAGTATACCCAGACCAGAATGGTAATGTATATGGTATAAATTCTCCCAGGCAACCGGTAAAAATAGTGGATGATTTGGGTGAAAATGTGGCTGATCTGATAGCGGCCCCTGATAACGTCCCTTTTTCATTTGATACAAAAAGTGAGCATACCTATGCTAACCTGTATCCGGTTTTTAATGTTAACAATGAAAATGGTAATGCAGCACTGGTCCTCAGGTTAAAAAATTCAAAATGGGGTGGGTTTATTTATCATGAGTTTTCTAAAAAATTTGGCAGGTACCATGATAATTGGGTTAGAAAAAATCAAAAACAAACAAAGGAGCAAATGGAAGAAACATTGAAGGACCATGGGATCACCATGCTTGTTTCCGTTAAACAAGGAAATGAATGGATAGATGTTGAAGAAATAGACTTGATTGGTGACGTGGCCTACCAATCATTGGTTATACCCATTGACAAAAAATATTTATCAAATGAAACACTGGAAATTAGATTACGCAGTGGCTTCAAATTCTGGGAAATTGACTACATTGCGTTTGAAAATAATGCAGAAAAGGACCTTGAAGTAGGGTATCCTTCACTGCAAGTGGTCAATAATGGGGCAAGCACTGAATTGATAGAAAAACTTCAAACAAATGATGATTTATATATGGAGCATACCAGCACCGGAGATTCAACCTATATATCATTTAAGGGGTTAAAGTCTAAGGAAGGTATGTCCAGGACCCTTATCTTGAAAAGTAAAGGTTTTTATAAATCTCAGGTCAAATTTAAGGGCAAACCTGATTTTGCCGAATTGAAAAAATTCCGTGACCCCGGGGAATTGTCCAAATATTCCAGGAGACTATATAATACGTACGTTGATAATTTTGCTGTAAATCAGTAGTGCCATGAAAAAAACTATAAGTAGTATTTTGTTTTGTTTATGTATGCTTACCTCTGCACAAGACCGCTTAGTGCTTAAAAGTGGGGATACCCTCAATGTTAGGGTTATTGCAATCGATGAACTGAAAAATATAATTGTTTATGTTGATGATCTGGACACAATAATTGCCGACCTTGATTTTGTTACATCAAAGATTATTGTTTCCAACGCATCTCAAACTATACCTGAAACCCTGAATGCTAATGCTGCAGAATCATTCAGTGATTATAAACATAAAATCCGGTTTTTTGATGATCCTGCAGGATATGGATATGGGAAATTCTCCTTAAATACGAACCTTACCTCACTTTTTAAATTTGACGAATCATTGTACGATAAACATTTTGGTTTGAATTCTGCATTGAGTATTGAACCGGAATATTCCGTTTCAAAAACCTTATCGATTAAATTGCCGGTTCTAATTGGTTTGAACAGGGTAGAACCCGATGGGTCATATTTGTATTATACAAATATGTTTACGTATTATCGGGAATTTCAGGAGCCACAGATCGACCCTTATTATTTTGAAGAGGATTATTCATACGAATATCCGTTACTCCATCCGCCCAACATTATTTTTCAGGTGGGTTTGTATACCAAACACTTTGGGAAAAATGCTTATAAAAGCAAAAACAACCTATATTTCAGTCAGGGCTTGAGTATTGGCAGGGGCGAGTATTATGCCAATAATTTTTACATAGCTTACGAACTGGATGAATATAATTATTACAACCAGGTTGACCAACGTATAAATTTCTCTAAAAATGAATTTACCTATCTACGATATGAAATGATGATAGGATTGTTGTTAAAATATTGGAAGAATTTCAATATATCTTTTGAAAGCGGAATTTCAACCGGGATGACGAATAAAGGAGAAAAAGAAGATATTAGTTATAGAAAAATTGGTAATGGCGAATATCTTCCCCTACACACCAATGTTTATGAAAAGAGTGGAAATATTATTATGATCAACAGGATAAACCTTGTTTACAGGTTTGGGGGACACAGGCAATAATATAAATTGATATATGCTATCGGTTTTGTTAAATAGGCAACCTTTTATAATGTTTAAATGAATAGGCTAACCTTCAATAGTAAATGTGCGGATTATTTCAACATTATAGATATACCTTTCTTATCCCCGGAAAAATTGTTGTATTTTTTGCAGAAAAGTAATAGACTGTTTAGGGTTCATTTCAGGTTTATCCTGACATCCCCTTCCGTATCTTATGAACAATATGGAAATGAATTTTTGTAAGAAGAAATAATACAAGTAAGCGCTTGTTAAAACATTGTTTTTAGGGTTCAATAACACATCAATTTCTGAAAAATAACTTATATATTTTTTATGGCCGAAGAAATAAATAAAAACAAAAGAATCCTGAAGAGAATTTATGATGGACTATGGGAACTAATTATAGTTATTATTGGGATTTTTGTGGCATTGCAGGTAGATAATTTTAAAACTAATATTCAATCTAACAAAAAAGAAAAAGTCATACTAAAACATATTCTTAATGCCCTGGAATTTGATCAGGGCGAAATTAACTGGAATATTAATGCCCATAAAAAAGCGCTTGCAAGTGACTCTATACTTTTACAATGTATAAAATATAAATGTGAATACAATGATTCATTATCGCACCATTTTCCAAATACACTGTTAGATTTTATTTTTATAACCAATACAGCACCATATGAGAACCTTAAATCAATAGGTATGGATATTATTAAAAATGATGTCTTAAAGTTAAAAATTGCAGAGATTTATGATTTCCATTATGAACGTTTGCATAAATTTGAAGAAGAATTTTATCCGGCAGAATCGTTTCGGTTATTTAATGATTTTTTTCTTAATAATTTTAATCATTATACAATTGAATGGGATAATACAACCAAAGTAAGCAAACGCATTGCCTATCCGAATAATTATAATGAACTTATGGTTGATCCAAAATATCAAACATTGCTGCAAAATGATATTTTATGGCGTAATGCCATAATTAAACGATACTTAGTTATGGAAGAAAAAGTTGAAAGCCTTATGTTGTATATTAAAAATTATATTTATTAAGGGTACTTCTCAAAACCTGTTTAGTCATGAAAATGAGCGAGAGTAACAACGACAAGACGGAAGGTGAAATATTCCGTAAGCCTAGCCTTAGCTGCGTTAAGGAAAGATTTCACCTGACAACGAAGGGTTTGTTTTTCGCAGCCACTTGGAATAGAAAGAGGTTTTTAGAGGTGCCCTTAAATTGTTTCAGTTAATTATCAGAATAATACATATACTTACTAAACCTTTTAATTATGGCAAACTACATTATTACTAATCGCGAAATTACCGATGATGGTAAAATTCGTGAAGATGGAAAAGAACATGCAGGTGACAACCTTCGGTTTGGGACCTATAGTATTGACAGGAAATCATTTGAATTATTCCCTGAACCAGGGAATTTGTCTGATCTGGCTTATGATAAACTTCAAGTAGATAATATGCAAGGCGTAAAAGGGTCTTCACGGTTTTTGCTTGAAATTTATAAAGAGCTTATTAATGAGAATATTGAAAAAACTTCTGATGGCAAAGATAAAACAGATGTACTTTTCTTTATTCATGGTTTCAATTCAGACTTGAATACCGTACGTGAATATTACCACACGTTTAATGAAAAGTACGTACAAAATAAAGAATGCACCATTAAGCATATCGTTGTTTTTACCTGGCCGGGTAAAGAAAAAAACATACCATTGCATTACCATGATGACAAAAAAGATGCTATCCGTTCAGGTGAATGCCTGGCCAGGGGTTTTAGTAAGCTGGAGGAGTTCTTTAGGTTATTTTTAAATCGTTCCCAAAATCCGGCTTGTAACCGAAAAATACATTTAATGGTACATTCTATGGGGCACCGGGTATTAAAACACCTTTTACTGAAACTAAAACATGTTCCCGAAATATTTGA
>JBNLCS010000434.1:0-4433 GCA_050303935.1 Bacteroidales bacterium | reverse complement strand
GTGTTGGCAGGACTGGCTGCCCCACTTGTGCTTTCGGTACATACCATTGTAAGTTTCGACTTTGCCACATCGGTAATTCCCGGGTGGCATACTACAATATTCCCTCCTTATTTTGTTTCCGGGGCAATATTCTCTGGTTTTGCCATGGTGCTAACCCTGATGATCATTACCAGGAAAGTATTAAAACTGGAAGATTATATTACCGTTGGGCATGTTGAATCGATGAACAAAATTATTATAGCCACCGGCTCAATTGTGGGTATAGCCTATATTACCGAATTGTTCATGGCTTGGTATTCAGGTGTGGAATATGAACAGTATGCGTTTATGAACAGGGCCACAGGCCCATATTGGTGGGCATACTGGATAATGATGACATGTAATGTTATTACCCCTCAGCTCTTCTGGTTTAAAAAAATTAGAAGGAGCCTGACAGCGACCTTTATAATCTCAATATTTGTTAATATCGGGATGTGGTTTGAACGTTTTGTTATTGTTGTTACATCGTTGCACAGGGACTACCTGCCCTCAAGCTGGACCATGTACAAACCAACCATTGTTGAAGTGGGCTTATATGTTGGTACATTTGGCGTGTTCTTTTCCATGTTTTTGTTGTTTATAAGGGTGTTCCCGGTGATAGCTATTGCTGAAGTTAAATCAATTTTAAAAACAAACGGAGAAAAATAAACCTGTATGGGCAAATTAAAAAAATATATAACTGCATATTTTGATGATGAGGGGGATTTAAAAAAAGGTGTTAAACACCTTTTAGAAAAAAAAGCCCCTATTCACGATGTATTTACACCCTTCCCGGTACATGGACTGGAACATGTGCTTGGATACCGCAGGTCATATCTGGGAGTTGTTGGGTTTATCGGTGGGGCTGTTGGCCTTGCATGTGGCCTGGGATTTCAAATTTGGGTTTTTACACAGGCCTGGCCATTAAACTTTGGGGGCAAGCCTTATTTATCCATCCCATCGTTTATTCCAGTTTCGTTTGAATGCACGGTCCTTTTTGCCGCATTGTTCATGGTTTTTGCATTTCTATTCCGGTCAAAACTTGGATTAGGGGCAAAAAACATGATTTTTGATGAAAGGGCAACAAATGACAGGTTTTTAGTTGTTTTAAACATTAATGAGAAAGACGAAAACGAAGTAACACGATATAAACAATATTTAGCAGAAACAGGTGCTCAGGGGATCACTGTTAATCAATAAATTATGGAAAAGAAGTTTACACTGGCAAATTCACATAAAACATTATTTATTATTTTAATAGCTATTGGGTCGGGTGCGTTAATAGCAGGGATTTTTGTATTTAAAATTGAACCTTCCCGTATTTGGGCAAATGTACTATTGAATAATATTTTGTTCCTGGTTATATCGTTATTTGGGACATTTTTCGTAGTAATCCATAAACTGGCCGATTCAGCCTGGCATTTAAGTGTACAACGGGTGGCTGAAGCCATGTCTGCATATATACCGGTTGCCGGGGTACTTATGTTATTAGTACTTGCAGGCAGACATGATTTATACCATTGGACCCATACTGAGCATCTTGACGAAATAATTCAGGGAAAAACACCTTATTTAAATATGCCCTTTTTTATAATCAGGTTGGTTTTTTATTTTTTAGGCTGGACTATCTTGTCAATGTTGATAAGAAGGTCTTCGTTGCAGCTTGATGCGGATGCCGACCTGAAGCACTTGAAAAAAATGCAATTGCTCTCTGCCATTTTTATTGTATTTTTTGCCATAACAACATCAACGGCTGCCTGGGACTGGGTAATGTCGATAGATACACACTGGTTCAGCACGTTGTTTGGATGGTACATGTTTGCCAGTTTATTTGTAAGCGGCATATCCATGGTTATTCTAATTACTTTGTATTTAAAAAGAAAAGGGTACATGGACCATGTTAATGCCGAACACCTGCACGACCTGGGTAAGTATTTATTTGCCTTTAGTATTTTCTGGGCATACCTGTGGTTTTCTCAATTCATGCTAATTTGGTATAGCAATATTCCGGAAGAAACTGTTTATTTCCATCAGCGTTTAGGTGATTTTAAAGTATTATTTTTTGTTAACCTGGGCATTAACTTACTGTTTCCATTTCTCGCCTTAATGACAAGAGGCGCGAAAAGAGTTGGTTTAACACTTGGGATTACGGCACTGGTATGTTTAATAGGCCACTGGATTGATTTTTACTTGATGATCATGCCGGGCACCACCGGAAAAGCTGCTTCGATAAGCTGGTTCGAAATATGTTTGACAATAGGGTATACCGGGTTGTTCCTGTTTTTTACATTCAGGGCAATTTCAAAAGCCAGTTTATTACCTCAAAATCATCCTTATTTACAAGAAACATTTGATTATGACAACATTGGATAAAAAGATAAAAAGAATGAAGCTACACGTGTTATATCTTTTGTTATTAGCAGTTATTTTAATGAGTTCGTGTAATAAGAAAAAAAACCACCCGGGCTACATTTATTTTCCTGACATGACTTATTCCCAGGCATATGAAACCTATACCCCAAACCCTGTTTTTAAGAACGGGCAAACGTTACAAGCGCCAGTGGAAGGTACTATATCAAGAGAGATGGTGCCTTTTGAATACCGGAAAGATGAAAGGGAACTGGCGGGCAAAGAGCTGGAAAACCCCTTTGCACCCAATGAAGAGAACCTGGCCAGGGGAAAGCGCCAGTTTGGTATTTTCTGTATCCATTGCCATGGGGAAAAAGGGGATGGCATGGGCTTTTTAAGGACCAGTGGAAAATTTCCGTACCCGGTACGCTCACTATTAACTGAAAGGGTGCAGGACAAACCTGACGGTGAAATATATCACGTTATAACCATGGGGTTTGGCGTTATGGGTTCACACGGCGGACAAGTAAAACCAGATGATCGCTGGAAAATAGCACTTTATGTTAAACATGTGCTAGGTAAAAACAGAGAGTAGGAGGAATTTCCTTCTGTTTCTCATTATACCGATGAAACTCAGGTTTTTTTCCTTTGTCAATGAGCTCCACTACGTTCCGGTTGTGAAGAATTAAACCAGGGTTCATGCGGCATTTCTGAAAGAACTATGATTTTGTTATTATTATAATTAGTTAAATGTGATTAATCCCTTAAACTACTGATAGTATGCGCACAAATATAAAAATTCAAACAATTTTTCTACCAGCTTTTTTATAAACTGATCAATTACTTGGTAGGTAGACATTTCTTTTTTTGCCTAAAGCCGGCAGGGCTCTGACTTCTTCCTTGATGAAAAAGTCAGCAAAAAATCAAGTTCTATCTGTAAACATTTGTATTATGGGAAACCCTGGTATCCTTATAAAAATTATTAAATATCTTCGTTTATTCAGTTTAGATATTATAGCAGGTGCGATCAGCGGAACCATGTTTTTCTCGTATATTTTTAACGTGCACATTCCCATTTACTGGTATATTTCACTTGCTTTAAGCATGCTGGTTATCTACCTCACCGATCATATACTTGACAGTATTAGATTTGCCGGATCAAAATATTTTTTCTACAAAAATTACAGGAAAGAAATACTTCTTTTTATCCTGCTTGCCGGTTTACTAAATGTCACCCTGATATTTACCCGCTTCCCGGATACACTTTTGATGAAAAGTTTGTACCCGGGACTGGCCATGATTATTTATTTCGTTGTTAACCACATACTCAAAATAAAGGTTTTGAAAGAATTGTTAATTGCTGCAATTTATATGATCGTGTTAATTTTTTTCCCGGTATTTTACCTGCATGAACAACTAGATACACGAACGCTTTTTATTATAATTTCCTATTTTTTATTGGTACTAAGTAATGTTTTTATGTTTACATACGAAGAAAGGAGGAACAAAATATACAAATACTTCACAATCCTTTTTTTGTTCCTATCTGTTAGTATTAACATAATGATGATTGCGACTACCCAAAACCTTGATTTGATTTTCATCATACCGGTTATTATGGCATTGATCCTTTTTATCACCCTAACAAAGTTTAGAAACACTAAATATGATTACTACTTTGCATTTATTACCGACGGGGTGTTTGTTTTACCATTTTTTATAGTTTATTGCGGATAGGGGCTAGAAGTTAGAGGTTAGAGGTTAGGGGTTAGAGGTTAGGGGTTAGGGGTTAGGGGTTAGGGGTTAGAAGTTAGGGGTTGGAAGTTCGAAGTTATAGGTTGGCTTGACCGTTCATGGTTCACAAAACCGCCATACTGTCATTTTTTAATTAAATACGATAGTGCCTGACCGCCATACTGTCAGGATAAGCTACCATACTGTTAGTTTACACTACCATACTGTTAAACCTGACTACCATACAGATATTTTCAAAACAAATACACCATTCACTGAACTAAATACAGGCATGTTGAATATAAATACAGCATAGTTTAAACACCATACAG
>JBNLCS010000433.1:0-13714 GCA_050303935.1 Bacteroidales bacterium | reverse complement strand
TTAATGCTGTACACGTTTGCATACCTATTCCAACATTCAGGTCCTGAGGTATTGAATCTTTTTGGGCCCAGGTATCGGTAGCCGGATCGTATGCTTCTACTACGGGGGTCCAGTTTAATCCTTCATCGCCTCCAAATATATAGATGATATCGTTTATAACACAACTTGCTGCTGCAGCATGCCCAAAATTTGAAGGTTTCCTGGTTGCCCAGCTATCTGTTGCCGGATTATATTCTTCAACTATTTTAAAGGCATTAAGTGCATCGTTGTATCCACCTATTACATATATTTTCCCGTTCACTACGCATGTTTCAAAAGCATATCGCTTCGTGGGCATCGGTGTCTTTTCAATTCCATTCCATATCACAACCTCTACACTATCTGAACTGGAATATCCCTGGTTGTCGAACGCGGTAACCTTAATTACTTGCTTTTCTCCAAAACGATCGCTGCAGTTCCAGGTATACGCATATGTTTCTTTATTATCAGTATCTTGGGCTAACAAGTTTCCATTTACATGAAATTCTACTTTTGAAATCATTTTATTACCACCGGCCATTGCATTTATTTCAATTTCAACATTTCTGAGTAATGTCCCGTCACTTTCAGGAGGTGAAATAATTTCTACAAATGGTAAAGTAGTATCTTGTTCGGTTTCCGTCTCCTTTTCTTTTTTACATCCTGAGGTAAAAAGTATAATACTTAAGATTAAAATAACTTGTATTCTTTTTTTATTCTTCATAGTTCGGTAAATTAAATCTAAAATATATTTATTATTGAATTAAATTTGTCTTGGTTATTACTAGTGTTAAGTCAACAGAAGAGTGACGCATAAAACCATTTGGGGAACCATATGCAAAAGAGATAATGTTTCTCCATATTAGGATTGACGCGTCACTAGTCAATAGAGTCATCTTGTGCATATTCCTGGACAGAGATTATTTGCATTTCCATTACAGGATTAGTCATTTCTTTTGTACAACCGGTATTTCTGCTTTTGAATTTTTCGTTTGAAACAAATATCTGCAGGTAATTATTAACCACTTCAAATGATGTTGTATCCAGTGGATTGCCTCCGATTAACGGTTGCGTTGATGTCGGGCTTAAGACAATTGGCGTGCCAACTACAGCGGGAATTGTTTCCGGTGTCAGATCAACCAGGTTTATTGACCTGTCGCAATAATTGGTAACATATAGCATCCGTCCGCTGGGAGTTACTTCCAGTCCGCATGGTGCATTGCCAACAGTCAGATCTGTGATTTTTTTCATATTTACTGTATCAATAACCGAAACCGTATTTGCACCAAAATTGGCAACAAACAAAAGGGTTTTGTTTTGATTAAACAGAAGGTTAAAGGGGCGGTTTTCTGCCTGTATATTCTGTATTACAGTGTTTGAATCCATATCAATAACAACAACCTGGTCTTCTCCGGAACATGCAACAAAAAGTTTAGATCCGGTTTGGGCAAAAGCCCTTGGTTGGTTGTTAACAACATCAATAGTTGAAACTACTTTTTGCGTACCCGTGTCTATTACAGAAACCGAATGGGATTTATAGTTTGCAACATATAATGTTTTACCATTATTATAAAAACTGTAAGCCAGTGGGCTTGCTCCAACCGGAATTGTGATAGGATTTCCAATTGTATTTGAATTAATGTTTACAGGATAACAGGTAACATTGGTCCCTGTTCCATGGTCCCCGGCATAAAGATTGGTATCGTCGGGGCTTAAAACTATTGAATAAGGTGGCATTCCGTCAATTGTTACAGTAATTAATTTATTGCCGGATGCCGCGTCGTACATTGATAGAGAGGAAGGTGCATTTATACCTACATTAACAACGAACAATCTTGTACCCCTGCTGCTTAGTGCCATTATACTACCATCATAGGTTAAATTATCCAGTTCACCGCTCTTTTGGTCTACCTGATAGATTTTATTTGCCGTAGCATTTCCAATATAAATTTTGTTGAGGTATATATTAACTATTGACAGTGGTAAAGTCTGAAACATTCCATTACCTGCATCACCTACGGGCAACGAATTCTTATATTTAAATGCATAAACAATAAACGACTTTGTTTTCTTTACCGGTTGGTCTCCATAGCTTGTTACTTCTAGTGTGAATTTCGATGTACCATGGATTGTTTGGTTAACTGATCCTGTTGTGCAGGATGATTGAATTTCTCCGTTTATTTTAACATTGACAGCGTATGAGACATCATATTGGATCGAAATTTCATTATTATTTGTAGTTATATCTACAACATCCAATGAAGGATTAAAAGTATTAATTTTTACTTGGTGATACTTCATTATTTTGAGGTTAACTTCAGCATCGTTAAATCCGGGTATATTATGATTCTGGATATACATAAAACTAAGCCCGGCATCTGTTTCAGAGATAATGTTGTTTATAATAAAATCAACACTCTCTTGTGGATCAATTACAGTATCCTTTTTAGGAAAAAGGGTCCAGTATGTACCAACCTTTTCGTTACTTTTTTTCACGCAATGCCATTCCCGGTTATCGGCAGCAGGAGAAACAGAAATATTTGCCCCTGCATCAGTTGAGGCTATATCACCTTTGCCTGTACCCCATGGAAACCATATATAGAACCATGAAAGATTATAATCTTCATATTGTTCATCCATTTCCGGTAGTTTATCTTTTGGCGTAAGCATGTCCGGGTTTATAACTTTTACATAGGTAGAAGACTGAATAGGATTGGCAATACTAAAGGTTAATTTATTACTATATGGATTATTTACGTCTTCTGTAATAAAGATAGATTTAGGACCAATATTGTATATTAACGGTAATGATTGATTACTTACTTCCATTTTGATTTTTGTTTAATTTCAGCCAACCTTCTGAAATTTCATTTGGGTTTGGTGAAAAATATGATTTTATATTTACGCTTTCAAATTTATCAGAGACTAACCATTTTTCAGGTTCCGGCCGGCTTATCCATTTCCATTCCCAACTACTGTCAATAGCAGGCAAGGGGACACTTATTTTTGATTCTGCATTAATTAACGGGTTAATTCCAAAAGTAATTCCTAAATTACCAAGTGCCCCGGATATATATGCAGGGGATATTTCTTTATAGATAACCGGTAGTATCCCTGTTGTAATATGCACTCCGGCCCTGGGATCAATAACCATTGCCAGGTTAATTTGCCCGTAACCTTTGGCTGTATTTATCTGCAAGGTATGGTCATAGCTGACATAGCCACTGTTTGTATCTTTTTGCTTAATTCCGGGTGTTGCATGAAATGTAGAATACGTATTGCCTCCATCTTTTATAAAATATCCCATTAAACCGTCACATATTTGGCTGATATCCCCCATGCGGGCTGGAAATCTGACATTTTCAAATCCTTGTGTCCGGAATTTACCCAGATCGTCAAAAGACTGGTTAAAGGATGGCAATCCGTCAAATTCCATTCCCAACGAAACATTTGCCAAAGCAAGCGGCCTGCCGATTAATACAGAAAGGCTTTGGTCATCTCTTTGACCAAGCGGGTCAACTGTCCAAAGTGTTTCATCAAGGTTCTCCAACAGTTCAATTAAGGCACCACCATTGGGGGATTTGAAATCAATGAGACCTATCACAAAACCTTTTAGCTGGTCATTAACAATATCCGGGGGTTGAATTACTGTTCCGGGAGCAGATACCCACCGTACAGAAGAGCTTTTATCTGCATTATAATAATTAATAAGTTCACCTTGTTGAATACCTTTTTGGTCATATATCATCAGGCTGTTGTCGAGATGATTAGGTAACAGCCACCCACATACAGGATTACTTTCGGGATCAGAGTTAGAAACGGTGCTTTCATCAGCCGATATCCAATCAAAATTAAGCCTTGCCGGTTGACAAAAACGGGGTTTTAGTGTCACGAGGTTTTTAAAAGTGTCCCCTTCTGTTGTTAATTCATCAGGGATTAATGTCGCCTTTGTAACATCAATGGGTTTAACTTGTCCAAACGCGTCTATCAACCATAATTTAATCAGGTTCATAAACCCGGAACGAATAGGGTTAAAAACATATTCTGGGGAAGGGGACAGATGGGTCATATCCCCAACAAGTGAAGCCACCTTTTTGGCAAGAACAGGATTTCCTCCCGAGTTCTCCGGAATATCAAAAACAGGAAACTGTATAGTCTCTTTCTTCATGATGAGTGAGTTATTAAATCCGCTCATGCTTTGTGATAATATATTTAATCCGCCAACAGCTTTGCTAATATCTTTCAGCTCCTGCAATTCTGGGAAATTGGGGTCCAGTTTCTGAATATAATTGTCAAGCGCCTGTTGCAGGTTATGTGGTGCATGAGGGGTTATGATCACCCCTCCCTGTAATTTGCAGGTTTTGTTTCCCGGACTGTCAGAGGTGCATGAATAGTCTATATCGCCCAGTGTCCAGTGAGAAAGAATATTCGAGAAGTCGGGTTTGATATCATCAAAATTAAATACATTGACAAACCATTCCATATATAAGGGTACCCAGGCCTGAGACCAGCATTGAAACCCTGTTTTGTCAGGTACATTCCCGATTAATCCGCCAGAGGATGCCAGGTTCTGGATATCAACATTTTTCATTAAACAGGCATTCCAAATCAAAGTTTGCGTATCCTTTATTTTATTAGCAAGAGCTGAAACCTGTTCTGCAGTGGGATCGCCGATGCCTGATTTTTTTAACGCGGCAATAGCCAATAGTTCCGATTGGTTAGTATCAAGAATTATTGTTTCAATTATAAGGTTTTGCAGTTCATCAGTTAATGGGACTTTGTTTAAAGGCATATCATTACAATAGGAAAGCAGATCGTTCTTATCCAGTGTAACAACTGTCCCGTCATTATTTACATCAACATTAATGCCTGTTACGGTGAAACCGGTTGCCCTGCATTTCAAAGTTCCATCTCCTGAAAACTGACCATCATATCCATACCTGAATGAGCGGTCTACACCATCACCGGAAAACATAAGAACAGGATCATTAGGTTCCCAGAAACGGTCCCTGTTTACTTCATGAAACTTATATCCCGGCAATTGTTCGTCAACATCCTTTTGCAAAGAGGTTTTCAGGTTGTCAATCTGGGTTTGCAGACCCGTTAATTGTGAATTACATTGGTTTATTTTATTTCCAAGATCATCGATTATCTTTTCATAATCAGCCCCGGAAGCATTTACATTTTGAAGATCACTTGGTCCCGGTCCTGGCCCGTTTCGGTCTGAAATATATTTGTACCATGTGGAATAAGTCTCCCACTGCCAGCTAACCAGTTGAGCGTTTATTTCCTGTTGCTGTCTCAGAAGCGAGTTAAGCTTAGCCAGGTCTGAGCCAATTGTACCCGGAAATTCAGAAATTGTATCGGGTATATTTTTATTATCTTTTGCTGACGGGTATTCAATTACATATTCTGTACCGCCTTTTTTAGAACGAAACGATTCCTCAAACAACTTTTCTTCAACTTTCGCGATCCCATCCGGATAATCAAAATGAGATAAAAGATCATAGTTAAAGGCTTCTAAAACTTTGGCTACATCTTTTGGTTCTCCATGTAGCTTTGATGCGATTAATGTTGACAATGCTTCAACGGAATTATTTCCCCAGGTCAGTTCCGGATCTTCTGCCGGGGCTCCTGATGAATATTTTGCATCCGCACCTTTCCAGTCAACATTGTAAACAGTACCATGACAAAGAACCTGGTTTGGTTTGGCCTGAATTTTTTCAAAAAGCGACCAGTTTAGCTCCTGCATGAATGAATTCCGGAGCCTGTCAGGAACATCTCCCGTCAACGGGTCTTGTTCGGTATCGGGGTTCCATCCCATAACCATGTATGTGATTTTTCCGGGATCAATATCCGTAAGTGGATCGTGAAGTCCAAAAACACTTCTGCAACTTGGATAATATGCTGCAAACATAGGGTCACCGGGACCAACCGCTGTTATTTTAGCCAGATAGTTTTCCGGTTTGTCTGCTGACCAGTTTTCATATTCTGATTTTCGTCCGAGAAAAAGACGGTAAAATGTTTCGTCTGTTGCATTATAGGCCGGAATAGATATACGGTTCTCCTGTTCGTCCCATTCATCGGTTATATGGTGGCTTTCAACAATCCATGCCTTAAAACTGACTTTTGGGTTATTGGGCACAGAATATTCCGTATGAATACGCAGGACATACCAATACACAGGTGTGGCAGGGTATACTATATCACCTTGGTTAACTACATTTTGCAGGTATTTAATAACATCAGGTTCATAAGAATCCATTCCGTCAGTTAATCCCATCGTAAAATCTTGTTCACCTTCTGCTGCTTTAAGGTTTACCTGTCCGGGAACAAAACGACGTGTAATGGTACCTTCACCATCAACAAATCCGTTTGTTTGTAACTGGCTATAAATTTTATCCGAGTCGGCATCATTAATTCCTGTTATTTCAGTAAAAGAATTGTTATTTATCTTCCCGGTCTGATAACCTTTTGTATAAGCATCGGGCAAGGCCCAGTGAAGGTGTGCACCAGGTTTCAGTGCCGTTGCTGTTGTAAACGGTGACGGGGTCATTGAATCCCCAAGCACTTCACCATTATATAAGCCATTATAGTCTGTTGTACAATTTGCAATTTCAGGCTGTCCTTTTTTTCCTGTAAGCAGTATCTCAAGAGAAATTGGAACTAAAAGTCTATCTGATTTAATCATTATTAAATACCCCCATTTGTGCGCTTTCAACCATTTGAACGGCAAATTCGGCCGAACTGAAGTGATCGCCCAGTTCCCCTTTAGTTTTCAGCTTTGTTTTAATTTCATTTACAGTAGATACTATATCAACGGTACGGTTATCTGAGCCTTTAAAACATATGTTGGCAATAACATCTGGCATTTCTTCTCCAAATGATACGTTGCCTTCACCCAGCCCTCTCAGCATTTTAGTGGTCTTACCATCATCCATATCAGCACCGAAATGCATACTCTCAGCAGGTTCGCATAATTCCAGTTCCTGAAATTCACTGTCGAAAATGCATAAAAGTACATCTTTTGACAGGTGGTCAAGTCTCAGAATATTTGCCATTTGTTTTTTCTCTTTGTCTTTATAGGCTTTAACCTCAAGTCCAGGCCATCCTTCAACAATTACAGACCGGAGTAAAAAACCTGTTTTAAACCCGGGGTCTCCTGTGTTTATGACAGTTGTTACCGGTTTCTTAAGTAATTTTGCTCTTGTGGCAGATATGTTTTTACCAACTTCGGAATTCAGTTTATTCTGAAATACTTCATCATGCTCCATATCTTTTTTAATTACGCGGCCTATACTCATTGCACCGTCAACAACTGCATTTATCCAATTCTGGTCATAATAGAAAAAACGTATAGATTCCATAGGAAGCATATCTTCATTTGGTACAAGGTATTGAAAAGGAACGCCATAAAGCAGGCTAAGACGGGATAACCAATTTGTAACAATATCGGGTACCGGGGCATCATCAGTCAGGTTCGCCTGTGATTTTACAAAAAGCTCTTTTCGTGGTTGCAGTGTATTCATTACTTTTTCTCTTTTACTTTGTTAATAATTAAACTTACCGGATCATCTGTTTTTTGTGTAATATTTTTTATATCACTCATTGAAAGCAACCCTTTAATCTTTCCGGCATTTTTTAATAATCCTGCAGGATCTCCATGCTTACCCAGCAAGCCTGTATTATCTTGGTCTGAAGGTTTAAGTTTAGGCCCAAGATCATTTTGCCAATACTTAATAGCAAGGCTTCGTATAAGGGTGTCCCCAAAAGAATCACCATTTATATTACTATAGTTAAAAGTATTACCGAGCCTTGATTTTAATACACTTCGCATTTGCTGGAAAGCCTGTTCCTGGTTGTTTTTTCTTCTCCACTGATACAGGGCTGTTGCAAAAGTTTTATTTTGTAATGCAAGCATACGGCCAATTTGCCAGGCAGACGAGTATGAAATATCAAACATCCCGGTGGTAGGGTCATATTTAAGCGCCGAATCAGCACATGGGTAAACCTTTTCCGCAGCAGTATCAATCTTCAGGGGTACCAAAGGCCCCCTGTACCACGAAACAGTTTTTTCCCCGTTCCTTAAGTTATGTTTCATGGCCGTGTACCCCATTTCAAGGGCATTCTTCACGCTGCTTTGTGTTAGTCCGGTGGCAACAGGCACACTGAGTGTCTTGCCCGGACTAAGGTTTGTTATAAGTTTCTTAAATTCCAGCTTGTCAGATTTTACTATATATTGCCAGCTTGCCAGGGATATGAAACGGAATTTTTTACCCTGGTCTGTAACCGGTGTTTTCCCGCCGGGCAGAAAATCACCAAGGCCTTCCAGCGATACCAGATGGGCAATATTTACTTCGCCTGCTTCCGTTGCCAAAGGAAAGCGGTTTCCAATAATTACAGAATAGTAACCATCAATGCTTCCGTTGACTACCTTATTTTCTATATC
Source organism: Bacteroidales bacterium (assembly GCA_050303935.1). Taxonomy (GTDB): domain Bacteria; phylum Bacteroidota; class Bacteroidia; order Bacteroidales; family JBNLCS01; genus JBNLCS01. The sequence continues at coordinate 5,247 of JBNLCS010000433.1, read as the reverse complement.
AACATATTTTGCGTGTGCCAAATATTGAAGTTCGTCAATGTGAGGCCCAATCTCTTCATATTTAATACACTCAAGGTCAATAGTGTTGCATGGCGTGTTTTCCGATTCTCCCAAATGGCTGTCTAATGATATTTTGCCTGTAATTATATCCTGTTCAGGGGATATGATCGCTTTCGAAGTATTCCTGACCAGTTCAGGGGCTTCTTCTTTCGAAAAACAAAGCAAAGCAACCCAGGGTACTACATCAATTGGCTGGTTATTTGCATTTATTCTGTTGGCCTTGTCTCCGTAAATACTGCGTTCCCATGCAAAAGTCTTCCGGCTGATGATAACATGTGGCAGGCAATTATTGTAAAAGCCTGTTTGATTTTCCGGCGGATACGTTGAGTTTATTTCATTCGGGTCAATTGAAAACCTTGGCCCGCTTACGGAAAACTCCTGTATAAGTTCAGGCACAGGCTTATCGGGTGTTGCTATATCAGAATCCTGGTTGACTCGTATTCTGTACTGCCCGTCGTCTAATGACGGGGGGCACGCTTGAATAAATTTGATTAATTGTGGTTTTGGATCGTTCATAGTTTTTTTCTTAAATAGCACCTAATTCATATAATTCCGGAGCTGCATTTAACAGATTATCAGCCTGAGTTGCCAGATTGTTAAGGTCAGGGTCATTATCTAATATGAAACCATTTTGTATCAGGCCTCCAAGGATATCATTACGGGCTTTTTCTACATCTGTCGATGTAACTGTTTCCATTATTTTATTAATGGGGTTATCTGGATAATCAGGATTCTTATGAGAGTTTACACTGCCCCAGCTAAAATCAAGATTTATTGGTTCAAAATTGAATACTTTGGTAGAAACCTCACCTTTGGCAGGTAATACATAATATTCAGAATCAATACTTGACAGGGAGATTCCTATAGGTACATTATCGATTGTATTTGCTGCCGGCCCGTTAAGTTTTGTAGTTGACCAGACAGCATCCGGCAGGTTTCCTGTAAAAACTTCCTTATCAATAAATCCCAGGTCTACTGCTTTCCAGTTGCCCTGACTGTCTTTTTGTTCAACCTGAACATTATGTGTGGATGTAAATGAACCTTTCCCCATAGGACGTACTCCAATCTTGGTGTTGAAGTTTCCAACGTCCAATGCACCGTCATTAATAGTTAGAGCCGTTGAGGGTATAGCAGATTGTGTTTGAATGGTAAATTTATTGGGGCTGATAATCCAGTAATCCCTTTCGCCGTCATTCCTGATTCCTTTTAAAAGTCCCTCTTTTACACTTACATTATTTACCGTAGGTGGAAGGTTTACAGGTTCAGCAGCTGCCAGCATATTTGCAGATTTGGAACCATCGTTTGGCAGTAAAGCATCGTAGAATTTGTTCCAATTGAGGCTGGCAGGTTCTTTGTTTGGATTGTCGCCAAATGAAATGGTAAAAGATACAATCCAGAGGTGTACCCTTGCCTGGCCCGCAAATTTTGGTCCCCACATGTGCAGGTCTGCACCTATCTCCAGTGAGATGGTTTTGTGAACAAACCAGACTTTAATAGTTACCGATACACCAATCTTCACGCCAATAGAAATGTCATAGTGAAAAGGCAACCACTGCATGAGAAAATCTGCATGTGCTGTTAACCATGCTTTAACAGCGTTCAGGTGAAAGTTGATGTTAAGCTCACCACCTGCCATGGCACATGATGGTGTATATGCGTAATAAGCGCCCCCTTCAAGGGTTAGGTTTGATGATATCTTCCAGTTGATACCCAGTCTTGCCAGGCTGGGGTAATATGATGGTTTTTTAAAAGATGTTGAATATCCGCCTATACTTAACACAAAGTCTCCTTTGTCAAGCCACATACAGTAAGCGAAACCACCTGTAAGCTTACATTCAGGTACGAATAAATAAGATGTTGATGTAAGTGCCCCGGTAATTTCTATTGATTCATGAGCAGGGATGAAATTACCTACCAGGGCCAGTTCAATATGAGCGATAAGTTCCGGAGAATCACCGGTTGGTATATCGGCAGTGGCCAGTCCAATGACAGAAAGCTCGAAATCATTACCAAACACACCGGCGACCATGACAAAAGCATTCAATATCTGGCATGAACCAATTGATATGCCTGCAGCAAGCCAGTAATCACCCTGGGTAGGTGGTACATATTTATCCATTAAGGTAAGGGCTTCATCTGCTTTCATTCCGCTTTTAATATCTCCCTCGCCCAGGGCACCTTGTACCAGAGGGAAATTCAGAAGGTTACTTGCATCGGGAACAATCAGGTTCCGGTTAAAACCAAATCCACCTGCCAAACCACTGACATAAAGATAGGGGGGGCCTCCAATCGGCGCTGATACCATCAAAAATGCAAAGAATGAAGACAGGTTGCCTGATTTTGGTTCGGCATATGAGCCATCAGCAAAAAAGCCATATTCCCCGTATTTTACAATGAGTTGCCCGTTTATTTCCCAACTATATCCCGGATCAGGGTTCTCTACATACAATAAACCACCGTTAAACTCAATTGGTGGTTGGCTGTATGCAACATCAAGGCCGTGCAGGCCGAAACCCGGCAATTGTCCGAACGGGTTGCTAATATCAATACCTACCCAAAGGCCAATCAGGTCAATTTCCAACCCTGACTTTACAAGGCTTATGTCCAGTCCGAATTTTACTTGCTTCCCATCCAGTCCTATGCCTATCCTGCGCAACTGTATCGGGCCTATATTTTTATTTATGGCATTCCAGTGCATATTGGACGGATTGTCCCGGGAAGCATTTTCAGAAGCCAGAACCGGCATGGTTTGTTTTGGTTCAGGTGAGTTTTTAACTATAGGAAGTTCAACCTTCGGGTTAAAGTCCATGAACTTGAATATTGCTGTAAAGTACAATCCCTGCTTATCAAGTTTTTTAGGTAAAATTTTATATTTATTACCGGATAGTTTGCCAAGTGTTTCATTTAAACTTTTCAGGAGCTCATCGCTGACCGGTTTTGTTGAGACCAGAGCCTGAAGATCGTCAATACCTATATCTGTTCCGCTGCTGAAAAGGGTACCGATTAAATCGACCTTTGATAAATCAAAACCGGCACCTATATCAACACCAAAAATCATCTTTAGCCCTGAATCCGTATCTTCTTTTTCTTTGGCAAGAATGAAGAATACATCTTTGAAACTGATCTCCAGGTCCGGTGGTATGATTTCACCTGCCAGATCCCAGACATCTGCTGCTAGATCATGAAGATTAAGAGTGACAGCTTTGTCAATTGCTGCAACCAAATAATTCAGACCGGCAGTCGATTTAAAGTCAATGGTAAACGTTATATCATTAATTATAAACTTTCCTTCAATATTATAGCTGTATACGCCATCCTTCTGGGTTAAATTTATATCAACAATTATATCCAGCTTTTTATCTCCAATAGGAACAATTCCTTCACAGGAGAATGTAAATTCCTTTCCATCTGATTCAGACAGGTAGGTAATGTTAATATTCTCTATTACAAACCCGCCAATTACATCCGGTAGCTTAATATCACAGCTAAACTTGGCTAATAAATCCTGAAGCAGGTCACCTACCCGGATTTTTTCGCCTTCACCCGTTCCACCGCTAAACTGCCAGGTATCTTTTACTTTCTGTAGTTCAAGTTTTATATCTATATCCAGTATAGTAAGCCTGAGCATAACCGTTGCCTTTTCAAGCTTACCACTTACAAAGTTTATTCCGGCAGCTATCTCATCAATTTTAAACTTATCCGTTATTTCCAGAACATCAACCAGGTCTGTATAGGCTGAAAATGCATTGGTGGCTGATTGATAATTAATGCACAAACTACTGATCCCAATCGTGAAATACTTATCGGGTATTGAATCAGGTATGCTGACTGCAGAAAGCCCAAGGTCGCTGACCAGGTTGTTGAACAGTGTTTTAAAATCAACATCTGTGTCAGAACGTAACCCGCCGCTTATGGTCCATTTTGATGTTGCGTCATAGTCCCCTTCAATAGAAAGGTTCATTCCTGCAAGGTTCATAACACCGGCAATACAAAGATTCTGAAGTTTTTCACCGTCATAGTAACAAGAGAAACCAACTTCACTTAAACCGATTTTGCAAAAACCCAGGTCGAACTCATACCCGGATTTAACGTCAAGCTTTACCAGGTATGTGTTATTAATGAAATTAGCAGACAGGTTCATCTCATCAATGAAAACATCCGGCAGGGTAATCCCGGGCATAATGTCTTTTACCAGCTCCGATACATCTAATGTTTGACCTTCCGGCAAAAAAGCCGACAAGTCTCCGCTAATGGGCATTGCCAACATGTAAAGGTAGCATTGTCCGAGTTTCCATTTTCCGATTAACTCGAGTGTTGTTTTTCTTGTATCATCGGTATTAAAAGGAAATGCAATATCAAACATAAGATATGGTTGAAAAGTAATCTTATCCTGGATAATGCCCCATGGCTTTCCTGTTGAGATGCTAAAGCCCATTTTTTGCACAGAGAGCGGAGAAATAGTCATCTCAAGATTAAAATCTTTTAACCCGAGCTGGCCAAAATCTACAGTTTTCTTGTCGGGCTCCTTGGGTAAAAAATTACTAAGGCTTAAGCCCTGAAGTCCGAGGTTGCTGGCAAGTTCGTCAAGGGTTAAAACCCTTCCGTCTTTAAAGAAACCTGAAATACCTATCCAACTACGGCCTACGCCAATATCAATTTCCAATTCAAGTGGAGGATCAATTGCAGCCAGTTCACAAATTATGGAAAAGGCAGGCGGATTAAATAACCCCTTGGTAAGGCCGCTTTTTATTATCAGTTTTTTCAATGATACCGATAGTGAATTAGATATCTTGAATGAAAGATCAAAATCATGTGCAAATTCAAGTGAAATTTCATCATTATTTCCGGAAATTAAACCATAGATACTTATTTCTCCCAGATCCTTTGTGATTTGTTTCACGGTAGCCCAAAAATCATGGCTGGTATTTATGCTGGCGCTAACGTTTATACCTTGTCTAATTAGCTGGCTGCCTATCTTAATGTCGCCCTTATAGCTTGATGTATTGTTGGTAAAATCATATGAAGAATATACAAAACTCAGATTGGCAAAATCAATGAATGAAAGAAAAGAAGGTTGTAACCCTTTATCGATTTTATCTGGCGAGTAGTCTATATAACCGGGCATATCAGGAAAGTCCGATTTCAAATTCCAGGCAGTAATTTCTTTTGCCGATCTTATAATGCACT
>JBNLCS010000432.1:0-2915 GCA_050303935.1 Bacteroidales bacterium | reverse complement strand
GTTCCTGCCTCTGCAGAAAATTATACAGCACTTGTTTGGGACGATGGCGGCATAGGGGGAAGTTTTAGTAATGATACAATACTGCACCCTATTTACTTTCCTCCCGGCACTGTAGGCACTGTAACATTTAATTTAACAGTATCCGGTATGAACAATTGCAATAAAGTTGATCAAATGGTTTTAACCATTTTAAATGATGTAAATGTGGAAAGTATGACCAAGCATGATATTAACATTTTTCCCAACCCTACTAGCAATGGCAGTTTTACAATTGAAACACCGAATATGGGAAACAGGGAAATCACTGTTAATATCCTGGGGCCTGAGGGCCAATTAATAAAATCCCAAACATTTAATCAAAAGGAAGTGCTAAATATTCACCTTAACCAAAGAGGGTTGTACCTGGTACAAATTATAATTGATAATTCATGCATTCTGAAAAAGGTAATTTATTAACCCCTGATGAAAAAACCGTGTATCGAAGTAAGTCTTGAAAGATTTTTACGGACCGAACAGATGCATTTGCAAAAAACAATTACATAAGCCTTTATAAAAAATAAGACTCCGTTTGTGGTATACCAAGAAAAAACATATTGACTATAAAGGTATTGTGAGTTTATTTACTACAATAAGCGCGCATAAAACCAGAAAAAACAATTCAGCAATCCATTCATTTTCAAGGTGGATAAAATAATGAGATAAAAGAAAGGTAAGTGGAATTGCACATATATAGTACACCTCTACGGTAGTAGATGGCACTATGAAAAATATTGCTAATGATATAATAAAAAGCCATAAAAAGAACACATAAAACCTTCTGGAATGAATTTTTTTTGTTCCAAACAATTTCATTACCTGAAAACTTGCCAATAAAATCAATAATAACAAGTAAGAAAAGAAAATTAGAGTTAACATATTTTTATCCGGACTCCAGTGTAGAATAAAGTTTTCATTTGTTAAAGCCCTAAATGGTATTTTTAAAGAAGCACCCTGAATATATTTTATCCCGGCAAGAATTAAATATGGGGTTGCCATTCCAAACAAAGTAAAAACCCATTCACGCCACCTAAATGGCCGAATCAATACCATACCTATCCAAACTAAAAAAATAAGGAAAAAAGCAGGAAAATAGAACAAGCTGGCCACAGAAATAAGTAAAGAAGCATCCATTATCTGGATTGCAAGTTTTTCTTTTTTAAAGGTTGACATGAGCTTGTTAATAGCTAAAATGATAAACAAACTAGCTATAAGTGCAGGGGTAAGACGTTGAATGTCTGAAACAAAACTAAGCAAAAGAATATAAACAATTGCCGGCAGGTATGAACGCGCCCGCATGAAATTGTACCTGATATTCAACCTCACAAGAAGAAAAGAGTTAAATAAAAGAAGTAAATATGCAACTACTTTAGAAATAAAGGTATTAAAACCAAATACTTTAAACATTACTTGTGATAGCGGCATAAAAACATACCTGCCATTTATTTCAACCTGGTCAACAAAAAAAGTGTTGAGCCATAACATGAAACCAACAAATGGTATTAATAGTAGTAAAAATGCCTGGTATCCTTTAAAAATCTTAAGCATAACTGTGAACCCCGTCTATTCGTTCAAATCAAATCCTATATCATTTCTAAAATATTTTTTATCAAAACCAATAATGCCTACATTTTTATATGATTTGGCTAATGCTTCATTCATACTGTTTCCATAGGATGTAACTGCAATAACCCGGCCACCTGATGTAACAACAAAATCATCCTTTACAGTTGTTCCGGCATGAAAAATAAGGCTATCTGCTGTTTTATCAATCCCCGAAATAACTTTACCCTTATCATAACTTCCCGGATAACCTCCGGAAACAAGTATAACGGTTGCTGCAGTTCTCTGGTCAATTTCCAGCTTGACTTCGTTTAACCTGTTTTCTGCCGTTGCCTGAAACACTTCGGCAAGGTCATTTTTTATCCTGGGCATTACCACTTGCGTTTCAGGGTCACCCATTCTCACATTATATTCAATAACATATGGTTCTCCATCTGTATTCATTAGTCCAATAAATATGAATCCGCGATACGGAATATTATCCTGTTTTAGTCCTTCAATAGTTGGTATAACTACTTTTTCTTCAACCTTCCGTAAAAAATCCCCCTGGGCAAATGGTACAGGGCTAATAGCCCCCATACCACCTGTATTTAGTCCTGTATCACCTTCACCAATACGTTTATAATCTTTTGCTTCAGGTAATATTACATATCCATCACCATCCGTTAATACAAAAACAGAAAGTTCAATTCCTTTTAAATGTTCTTCGAGCACAACCACATTTCCTGCACTTCCAAATTTACCATCAAAAATGGCCATAAGTTCTTTTTCCGCCTCCTCCAAATCATCAAGGATCAATACCCCTTTCCCCGCTGCCAATCCATCTGCTTTTATCACATATGGGGCTTTCATGGTTTTTAAAAAGGCTATTCCTTCCTCGAAATTTTCTTTGGTTACAGTGAAATATTTAGCCGTTGGTATGTTGTGCCTTAACATAAATTCTTTAGCAAATTTCTTGCTACCTTCTAACAATGCCCCTTCTTTAACAGGGCCAATTACCGGAATTTCCTTTAATTTATCATCTGCAAGAAAATAATCGTGTAACCCCTTTACCAACGGATCTTCAGGCCCAACCACCACAAAATCAATATTATTAAGAATAACAAATTCACCCAATGTTTTAAAATCATCACCTGCTATATCCACGTTTTCCCCTACTTCGCTTGTTCCGGCATTTCCTGGTGCAATATATAGTTTTTTCAATTTTGGGCTTTGTGCAAGTTTCCAGGCGATGGCATGTTCCCTGCCGCCTGATCCAATTAATAAAATGCGCATCTTATATTATTTATTTTGTTATTGTTTTAAACGTATATCCT
>JBNLCS010000431.1:0-11344 GCA_050303935.1 Bacteroidales bacterium | reverse complement strand
CGATCTTTCACATTTTGCCCTAAAGAAATAAAATCATTATTTCTAAGATCTTCTACACATTGGTTAATAAAATAATTATTCGTATACAAATGTTTTGTAGATGTATCAATAAGTGCTATTTGCTGATTAAACGCAGGTAGTACGGTTACTATGAAAAACAAAATAATATTCAAAAATTTCAGGGGCATCAACAAATGGTTTTGGCAATTATCATTTTAAATTATTTACGATTTCATAAAACTATCCAATTTTTGAACCTTATTCAGGTTTTATACCGATTAAAAGTAAATATAGAGAAAAATTAAACAAGACTAAAAAAGATATTTTAACAAATTTTATATGCTATTAAAGGAATTTATATTTTAATGTTGTTAAAAAAGTACTTATTTTGAGCTCATGATGAAATCAATGGCAAAACAATCATCTTTAATCTTATGTATGTTTACACTGCTTTTTGAAGTAAAGGTATCCGCACAGGATTCACCTTATTACCAGGTTTCAGGGACTATCCGGAATGATCTGTATCAACCTATCGATTATGTTCATGTTGTAAATATTAATTTGAACAAAGGGACTATTACTGATCAAAATGGTCGTTTTTCAATAGTATGTATGAAAAAAGACACCCTTGTTTTTTCTTCGATGGGATATAAAAAATTATATATGGCGATACCCGATACGATTGAAGATCAGTTTGTTTTTCATGATATTTATTTAGACCAGGATACTGTTGAAATAAGAGAAGTGAAAATTTTTCCATGGAAAACTTACGATGAATTTAAAAGAGCTTTTTTGGCACTGGATATTGAAGACAAAGAAAGAGAAGCTGCCGAACGAAATATTGCCCTTATAAAACAACAAATAATTTTAAATACTGGCAGTGATCCAGGCCTTGGATATAAATACACCATGTACAATCATAATATTGATGCAATGAACCTTGGAATCGGACCACAAAATAACCTTTTAAACCCAATTGCATGGGGCAGGTTCATTCAATCGTTAAAAAATGGTGATTTTAAAGATAAAAACAAGGAGTTAAGAAAAAAGAATAAATAAATTTGCGCCTGCAATAAATTAATTTTTTAACAGTTATTATAGAAAAATAGGCGTAATAATATACATGAGATTCTGGGCTACTATAATTTTTTTACTAACTACACTAAAGTTCTTCGGGCAGGAAGCAACAATTTTCGGGTTTATTACAGATGAAAACAATAAACCCGTTGAAATAGCAAACATTACAATTCCTTTTACTTCCATTGGCACTATTTCTGACAGTAAAGGATATTATGAACTGACTGTACCTGCTAATCAGGACATTAATATATCATACACTTATGTTGGGTATCACACAATTGACACCGTTTTTAATCTTAAACCCGATGAAAGAAAACAGGTAAATATTTCATTAACACAAGATTTTAATCAAATTCAGGAAGTGATATTTAGTTCAAAGCTTAACAAGGGAACTAATTTAACCCGGATTGAAATAAAAGATTTTGGTGTGTTACCAAATTCATCAGGCAATATTGAAACCTTATTGAAAACATTTTCAGGCGTATCTGCCAATAATGAGCTTACCTCTCAGTATTCAGTACGAGGTGGTAATTACGATGAAAACCTGGTATATGTAAACGATGTACAAATTTACAGGCCTTTTCTTATACGTTCAGGGCAACAAGAAGGATTAAGTTTTGTAAATCCTGATTTGGTACGATCCCTTGATTTTTCTGCAGGTGGTTTTGAAGCCAAATATGGAGATAAAATGTCATCTGTACTAGATATAAAATACCGTGTACCAAAAGAAAACAGGGCTTCTGTATCTGTTAGTTTAATAGGTGGTAGTGCCCATTTGGAAGGAACTGCTTTAAAAAAACGTTTTACCCACATTAGCGGGTTCAGGTATAAAACTACCAGGTACCTGTTAAATTCTTTGGATATAGAAGGTAACTACCAACCATCTTTCATGGATTTTCAATCTTATCTTACTTATGAGGCCGTGAAAAAGAAATTGTTTTTTAGTTTTTTGGGGAATATATCTTCAAATGAATATTTACTTGTTCCTACTACCAGAGAAACTAAATTTGGCACCTTTAATAATGCGATGAACATCCGTGTTTATTATGAAGGCCAGGAAATAGATAACTTTAATTCGTTAACGGGGGCTTTTACTACAACTTATGTGCCCAACCAGTACACCACTATAAAACTTATTGCATCAACTTTTCAAACAAAGGAAAGCGAAAAGTTTGATATTATTGGCTATTATTTAATAAACCAAGTAGATACAAGACCTGATTCGGATTCGTATGGAGACAGCCTGATTAACCTCAGTGCAGCCGGATTTCACGATCATGCAAGAAATTTTCTCGATGCCCAGGTTTACTCGTTACAACTTAAAGGATTGAATGAAAAAGAAAACTCAAAAACAGAATGGGGAATTCAAGTACAAAATGAAAAAGTAAATGACGAATTAAATGAATGGGATTTTATTGATTCCGCAGGCTATAGTGTCCCTTACAGGGAGTACCAGGTTTCAATGTTTAACCGGACCTTATCATACAATGTTTTAAATACCTTGCGATACAATGCCTATTTTCAAAAAACAAGAATTTACGAAAAGAACAAGGACGAATGGTATTTAACATATGGAATAAGGGGTTCGTACTGGGATTTCAATAATCAAACTATTGTAAGTCCTAGAATTAGCCTCGCTTACATTCCATCGGGACTGCGTAATTTTAGTTTTTTCACATCAACCGGATACTATTATCAGCCTCCCTTTTATAAAGAATTAAGAGATAAAAACGGTGAGTTAAACCAGTATCTATTGGCACAAAAATCAGTACATTTTATTTTAGGAAGTGATTATGTTTTCTCGGCTTGGAACCGTCCTTTTAAATTAACAAGTGAACTGTATTATAAATTCCTCGATAATCTTATACCTTACAAAATCGACAATGTACGAATTCAGTATAATGCAAAAAATATTTCACATGGATATGCCACAGGAATTGAATTTAAACTGAGTGGTGAATTTGTCCCCGATGCACAATCATGGGCCAGCCTTTCATTTATGACAACAAAAGAAGATATAGAAGGTGATTATTATTATAAAGATGGTGTTAGAAAATACGTGGGAAGCATATACCGTCCGACAAACCAATTTATGAATTTTTCCATGTTTTTTCAAGATTATTTCCCTACCAATCCGGAATACAAATTTCATTTAACTTTTTTTTACGGAAGCCGCATACCGTTTTCAAATCCGCAGGTAAAAAGATACGATATCCTTTACAAAATGAGAGCATATAAAAGAATTGATGCCGGGTTTTCAAAATCAATCACAAGGTTAATGAACCAAGGGGTATTCCAATCTGTATGGGTCAACCTGGAAATTCTCAATCTTTTCGGTTTTGAAAATGTTTCCTCATACTCATGGATAAGAACAGTATCAAATTTAAACAGTGTACCCGGGCAATATGCAGTTCCTAATTTTCTGACCGGAAGAAGAGTAAATGCAAAGGTTACTTTAAAATTTAAATCAAATTAGTGTCGCGTCACTTTTGATATGGAGAAACAGTATCTATATTTGATGCACTTTCCCAAATAGCTTTATACGACATTTTTTTGTTTATAACAATATATCCTTAATGTCTTTTCTTGAACGTTGTTTATTTTCCCGTTCAACAAGGTTACTTGCAAAATTTTCATGATCAGCCCGGTAACCAATTGCAATAACAGTTACAGGTTCCATTGTATCGGATAAAGATAAAAGCTTTTTCAATTTTTCAGGATCAAACCCGCCCATCGGATGTGAAGATAATCCCAGTTCATTCGCCTGTAACATAATGTGTGCATTGGCCATACCAACATCATGCCATGCATACCGGTTTTTAGTGTTATTATAAGAAGCCATGATATTTGCTACGGAAACAATTAATATATCCGCATTAACAGCCCATTCAATATTTCCTGCATATAAAGAATCCAATATTTCATTAAATATTTTTTGATCCCTTTTCGTTGCAATTTTAAAACGCCATGGCTGCTCATTACGGCTGGATGCTGCCCATCTTGCAGCCTCTAAAATTATTTGAATATCACGCCCTGAAACTTTTTTATCAGAAAATAATACTGTACTTTTACGATCTCGTATATTTTTATTTATCTCAATCATAGTATTTTATATTTAAAAAAACATAAGTTTTGTATATTTATAAATATTTTTTTTATAAATATTACATTTGTCATGTTTTTTTATTTCAAAACTATATATTTTTACTTCATGAAACATGTATTAAATTAATAACAAATAAAAATCAGGAGAAGTTTAATATGAACAGTCAGGATTACATTAACAAAGAGGACAAATACGGAGCCCACAATTACCATCCCCTGCCGGTGGTACTTTCAAAAGGTGAAGGAATTTATGTTTGGGATGTGGAAGGTAAAAAGTATTTTGATTTTCTGTCTGCTTACTCAGCGGTAAATCAAGGGCATTGCCACCCTAAAATAGTGGAAGCGATGAATAAACAGGCCGGGACCCTTGCTTTAACTTCAAGGGCTTTTTACAACAATTCACTGGGGGATTTTGAGGAATATGTAACCAACTATTTTGGGTACGACAAGGTATTACCCATGAATACGGGTGCCGAAGGAGATGAAACGGCCTTAAAACTTTGCAGAAAATGGGCATATGAAAAAAAAGGTATCCCAGAAAACAAAGCCAAAATAATTGTTTGTGAAGGTAATTTTCATGGCAGGACCATTACAATTATTTCCATGTCAACCGATCCTGACTCCTACAAAGGTTATGGCCCTTACACACCAGGGTTTGTAATAGTTCCATACAACGATCTTGATGCCCTTAAGAAAGAATTAGAGGACCCCAATGTGGCTGGTTTTCTTGTAGAACCAATTCAGGGCGAAGCAGGGGTTTATGTACCGGATGATGGATATTTGAAAGCTGCTTATGATTTGTGTAAGGAAAAAAATGTATTGTTTATAGCGGATGAAGTACAAACAGGTTTGGCAAGAACAGGAAAACAACTTGCCTGCGATCATGAAAATGTACGACCTGATATATTAATTCTTGGCAAAGCATTATCAGGAGGAATGTATCCGGTTTCAGCGGTACTCGCTGATGATGATATCATGCTTTGTATTAAACCTGGAGAACATGGTTCAACATACGGTGGAAACCCGATTGCAGCAAAAGTAGCCATTGCTGCACTTGAAGTGATAAAAGAAGAAAAACTGTCAGAAAACGCCGAACAATTGGGTGTCTATTTCAGGGCCGAGATGCAAAAACTGGTAGAGAAACATGACATGGTTGAATTGGTACGTGGAAAAGGATTATTAAATGCAGTTGTTATAAAACCCAAAAATGGTAAAACTGCTTGGGACGTGTGTGTTGCAATGAAAAACAATGGATTAATAGCTAAACCAACGCACGAACATATTATTCGATTTGCCCCGCCTTTGACAATAAATAAAGAGCAATTAAACGAAGCAATTGAAATAATTGCCAAAACAATTGCAGAATTTTAAACAATAATTATTTACATAATATTTAGTAGAGGAGCCCCCCAACTGGAGCTCCTTTTTTATTATTTGTTTTCGTAAAATTATATTTGAATGAAAATGTTATTTTGATTAAATTTATATAAGACTCAATTGTACAAATGTTAGGTTAAGGTAAATAAACTGAATGAGATTAAAGTTGACAGATAAGATTGAATTCTTAAATTCCTTGGATAAAGACCATAAATCTAACCTGTATTTTATAAGAAAAGGTAGTTTACAGGAAAAACTCAATAAAGACTTTACAAATAGCAACATAAAAAAGGTCATTTTTCTTTCAAGCTTTACCTTTTTAATGACCTTTTATACTGTCTTAATGGATTACATTTCAAATTATTCCTCATTCAGCCAGTTAGCGTTGTCTGCATACAGAATAATTGATCCGGTGTATTGTATTTTTTCATTGTTTGTATATATACTATCCCGCTTTGCAAAGGCACACAACAACATAACATTTACTACAACAATTGTTAATATATATGTATTCGGGTCTGTCTTAAACTATTCTGTAGTTTCATCTATTGAACAGTTCGATTTTCATCATCATCCAAGTTACTCTTTCTGTATTTTATTGCTTTCGATACTTTTCACATTTAAACCGTTAAAAATACTATTATATTCTTTGTTGGGAGTTATTATTATCCTTACTTTTTATCGATTGTTCAATTTTGAAGACCTGCCAGAACAGGTTTCCTGGTCAGTAGTTGTTTTTACAATTCCTATATCATTTTTAACAGCTAAAATTCATTATAACAATATTATAAAAATATTTGTCGATAAAATAAAACTTGAAGGGGCTAACAAGCGCCTTGAAAAGAAAATAATTATTAGAACACGTGAGCTTGAAGAAACGAATGAGGAACTAAAAAACCAACTTGAACTTCAGGAAATAACAAAACAAAACCTGGAAAAAGCAAAAGAAAAAGCTGAAAAGTCGGACAAATTAAAGACTGCCTTTTTAAGTAATTTAAGTCATGAAATCCGCACCCCCCTAAACAGTATAATTGGATTTTCATCGTTGTTAAATAATCCGAAAACCGACCCGGAAAAAACCCGGAGATATACAACTTTAATAAATAGCTGCGGAAAAGAACTTGTTTTTATAATTGATCAATTGGTTGAAGTATCGAAAATTGAATCAGGTGAAATTGAAGTTAATAAATTATATTTTATGGTTAATGATTTGCTTTTTGATATGCAGGAAAAAACCATTGACAGATTGAGGGAAATGAAAAAAGACCATATATCATTTTCTATAAATAATACGTGTTATGAAAGCAACATACGGTTGTATAATGATTTAGTAAAAATTAAACAGATATTATTAAACCTGATAGAAAACAGCATTAAATTTACCGAAAAGGGAAGAATTGAAATCGGTTTTACCATGCCAAATAAAGAAATTTTTATTTTTCATGTTCAAGATACCGGTATTGGTATAAGTGAAAAAGATAAGGAATTTCTTTTTGAACAGTTCTCACAAGGAAATACGGGTATATCCAGAAAGTATGGAGGATTGGGGCTCGGACTTTCTATTTCCAAAACCTTTATTGAATTACTTGGAGGCAAACTCTGGTTTGAATCAGAGGAAGGCAAAGGTTCGATATTCTATTTTAGCCTTCCAATATAATAATTCAACCCAAAAATGTCATTTGAAAGATCTAATTGACTTTTCATTTACTTTTGTGCCTTTTCTCTAATATTTCCACCACATCGTTTATATTACAATTCTTAGCACTAAGTAATACAAACAAATGATAAACCAAGTCAGCAGCTTCATTAAGAAAAAGCTCTTTATTATGGTCTTTTGCTTCAATAACAAGTTCAACTGCCTCTTCCCCAACTTTTTGAGCTATTTTATTTATACCCTTTTTAAATAATTTCGTGGTATATGATTTTTCCGGTAATTCAACTTTTCTTTTTTCTATCAGGTCCTGTAACTCCTGTAAAAATGCAATTTTACTCTTACTCATTTTATTTTTTTTAAAAACGGACTTCAATACCATGTTCTTTAATATATTTTTTTAATTGTGGTACAGTAATTTCTTTAAAATGAAAAATACTGGCTGCCAGCCCTGCATCAGCTTTGCCCTTTGTAAATACGTCAACATAATGGTCCATATTACCGGCCCCACCGGATGCGATAATAGGAATGCTCAACATTTCAGACATTTTAGAAAGTGCCTCATTTGCAAAACCTTGTTTTGTACCGTCATGGTTCATTGATGTAAATAATATTTCACCAGCACCCCGGTCTTCAGCTTCTTTTGCCCAGCTAAAAAGTTCTTTGTCCGTAGGTATCCTTCCACCATTTATGTAAACAACCCAGTTACCATCATCTTCCTGCTTTGCATCAATGGCTACTACACAAAACTGGCTACCAAAATTTTGAGCTATATCATTTATCAATGTTGGTTTTTTGACTACAGCCGAGTTAATAGATAATTTATCTGCCCCGGCTGCAAGTAAAACCTCTGCGTCAGCCAATTCACTAACGCCACCACCAACTGTAAAAGGTATATTTATATGTTTGGCAATACGGTCAACAAGCTCAACCAGGGTCTTACGTTTCTCATGAGAGGCTGTAATATCAAGAAAAACAAGTTCATCTGCACCTTGTCTGGCATATTCAGCACCCAATTCAACCGGATCTCCTACATCCTTAATGTCTACAAAATTTACCCCTTTTACTGTTTTTCCATTTTTTATATCTAAACAGGGTACTATTCTTTTAGCAAGCATATTATCAAATAATTAAATAACAAATTTCACAAGATCCTTCAATTCAATATTACCTTCATATATGGCTTTACCTATTATTGCACCAAAAACTTTATGTTCATTAAGCTTTTCTATTTCGTCAACCGAAGTTATCCCTCCACTGGCAATTAGTTTTATATCGTCATATTTCTTTACGATCTCATCATATAACTCAAGTGAACTACCTTGCAGCATGCCATCTTTCGAAATATCTGTGCATACTACATATTGGCACCCCCTGGACAAATAATTATCAAGCAGATCAAACAAAGACATAGATGTTACATCCTGCCATCCTGAAATTGCAATCATTTTGTCCTTCACGTCGGCACCTAATATAATTTTTTCAACACCATAGTCATCCAACCATTTATAAACCGTTTCAGGTTCATTAACCGCAATACTTCCTGCAGTAATTTGATTTGCCCCGGCATTAAATACTGAACGAACGTCCTCATTGGTTTTAACACCCCCACCAAAATCAATGGTTAAACTTGTTTTAACAGCAATTTTCTCAAGTACCCGAAGGTTGACCACATGCTTGGCTTTAGCCCCTTCAAGATCTACCAGATGCAGCCTTGTTAAACCATGGTCTTCAAATTCTTTAGCTACTTCAAGCGGGTCTTCATTGTATATTTTTTTTTGCAGGTAATCTCCTTGCGACAAACGCACACATTTACCTTCAATAATATCTATTGCCGGTATAATTTCGATCATAACTCAATAAAATTTTTTAATATTCTTGCACCCACTGGCCCACTTTTTTCAGGGTGAAACTGGGTTGCATAAAAATTTTCTTTTTGTAAGGATGCACTAAAAGGATTAATATAGGTACACCGGGCAGATGTTTCTTCACAAATTTCTGCATAATAGCTGTGTACAAAGTAAACATATTGGTTTTCAATAGATGCATCAAAAATACCACTTTTTAATTGCTGTATATTATTCCACCCCATATGAGGTACTTTGAAATTTTTTTCAATTTCCTTGCCCGGTTTGAATAATTTAACATTAGCATCGAAAATCCCAATACAATTAACGTTCCCTTCTTCCGAATGCTTGCACATTAACTGCAACCCAAGGCATATACCTAATACAGGTTGTTTTAATTCCTTTAACAACATATCCAGTTTATTCTCTTTCAAATACTGCATGGTGGTACTGGCTTCACCTACTCCCGGAAAAATGACTTTATCAGCCGACTTTATTTTTTCAAAATCGTTGGTTATCTCAGCTTGTATGCCCATTCTTTGTAACGCAAAATCCACTGACCTTATATTCCCTGCATTATACTTAATAATGGCTATCCTCATCTTTATTTTTTCTTTTTAGCTTAACTAAATACAATTGTCCGGTTGTTATATACTAATATTCTTCTTCTCAGATGCAGGTAAATGGCATGAGATAAAACAATTTTTTCAAGGTCTTGTCCTTTTCTAATTAGCATCCTTACGCTGTCTTTATGACTAACCTGAGCAACATTTTGTACAATAATGGGCCCTTCATCTAAATCCTCGGTAACATAATGAGCTGTTGCCCCAATAATTTTAACCCCCCTGTTGTAAGCCGAATGGTAGGGTTTTGCACCTGGAAAAGCAGGTAAAAATGAATGATGTATGTTAATAACCCTGTTTTTGAATGGATTTATTAAATCAGATGTTACTACCTGCATGTACCTTGCAAGCACAATAAAGTCAACTTTATGTTTTTTAAGTAATTCAAGTTCTTTCTTTTCCTGCTCCTTTTTATTTTCTTTTGATATTGGAAAATAGTAGTATGGAATATTGAAAAGTTTTGCTACATCTTCCAATTCCTTATGGTTACTAATAATCAATGGAATTTCGATGCTCCACTCACCTGCTTGGTAGCGAGATAAAATATCGAACAGGCAATGGCTCATTTTTGAAACAAAAAGTGCCATTTTAGGAACAATCTCTGAGAAATACAGGTTCCATTTCATTTTATATTTAGCAGCAATTTGTGTTTCAAAATAATCCCCGATCTTTTCTTTTGGAATTAAAAACCCATCCAATTCCCATTCAATACGCATGAAAAACACATTATCTTGTCTATCAACATGTTGATCAAGATATATTACATTACCATAATTGTTATTTAAAAACTCTGTTACATCCGCAACTATCCCTCGTTTATCGGGACAGCTAATTAACAAGATGGCTGTTTTATCGTTAGCTGAAATCATAATTATAATACTCCTTTTGTTGATGGAAGCTCAAAAATATTAATATCGCGCTTTTTTGCCAATTTTATTGCCCTGGCAAATGCTTTAAATATTGATTCAATTTTATGGTGTTCATTATCGCCTTCTACTTTTATATTCAAATTCAGCCTTGCGGCATCAGAAAACGACTTAAAGAAATGAAAAAACATTTCAGTAGGCATATCCCCTACTTTTTCTCTTTTAAAATCAGCATCCCAAACTAGCCATGGCCTTCCACCAAAATCAAGTGACACCTGTGCAAGGCTCTCATCCATTGGTAGTACAAAACCATATCGTTCAGTACCGCGCTTATCCCCAAATGCTTTGTTAAAAGCCTCGCCAAGGGCAATTCCCGTATCTTCAATAGTATGGTGCTCATCAACATGTAAATCACCTTTCACCACAACATCTAAATCGCATAACCCATGTTTAGCTATTTGTTCCAGCATGTGGTCAAAAAATCCCAAACCCGTATTTATGTTGGCCTTTCCGTTTCCATCTAAATTAAGTTTAATACGTATAGATGTCTCTTTGGTATTTCTTTCAATATTTACAATCCTGTCTTTCAAAATCAAAAACGCTGCTATTTCTTCCCACTTTTCTGATACTAGCAAGCATTCCTTATCCAAACCATTTTTAACTACTTCATGTTGTTTTTTTCCATCTCCAATTAAAATTCCTTTAGCCCCAAGATTTTTGGCCAATTCGATATCTGTAAACCTGTCACCAATAACAATTGAAGATTTCATGTCATAGTTATTGTTTATATATTCT
>JBNLCS010000430.1:0-3148 GCA_050303935.1 Bacteroidales bacterium | reverse complement strand
ACTTGTCTGGTGTCACTCAAAAGATAGGAAAAGATAATGCTGCTACCTGTGGTGGTGGACTTTCCCCAGTCGCTGTTTATTTTTACAATCCTGCCATACGTGTTGTCAGATACTTTAACATAAGGGTGCCTGCAAAATGATACACCAATTCCGGATTTTATCTGGAATATCATTTTTTTGCCCCGTAAATCAATAAATATTGGATAGATCATAACCGAATTGATAAAATAGTCCCCTGCCTTTACCGAAGCGTTTACCTTCTGATATAAAGCTTCATTATACCAGTTTTCAAGTTCTTTTTTGTTAATTCCATTTAATGCACTATGAAACGATACACCTATTCCTAAAACTTTCCAGTAGTATAAATTAAGTTCACTGTTAAAACTTATTCCGACATTGGCAAAACCACGAGATCCAAAAAAATTTTTTTCTTTAAATTCAGTAACAGGGACAGATATACCGGTAGAAACAGAAAATTCCTTTGGCTTGCCTTTGTATTGGGCTTTACAATGGGAGAAAATTAGAATATTAACCAGGATCAGGGACAAATAATATTTCATGGACAATGTTTTAAATATAAAATCTACTTATGTTAAGCCAGCAATAAGATGACGTCATAAACCTATTGATAAAGGACCGTAATTGTATTTTCTGTATCTCCATATTCAATACGATGTGTTACTAAACTTTATTCAGCCGTTTAATATCCTTATAATGAAAATCAAAATCAATTTCAAAGCAGTCCACAAATTTTTCTTTCATCGATCTTATAAGGTATTCCGGATCTTTACAATAGAAAATAAAAGCACCACCTCCTCCGGCCCCTGCTATTTTTCCACCTATCAGGCCATGTTGTTTTGCAAAACTATACATTTCATCCAAATGCTGGTTTGATGATGCTGAAGCTAACTGTTTTTGGGCTTCAAAATTTTTTTCCATTATCTTGGCGCAACCTGTATAATCTTTTTTCTCTAATGTTTGTGCAAATTCAAGCCCAAGGGCAGAAATTTTTTCCAAGGCATCTTTACCTTGGGGGGTGTTATAATTTTGATAAACCTGTTCAACTGCTGATTGTGCATTACGCGATACCCCTGTATGAATAATTACAAGATTTTTTTTGAATTCTTCCAGCATCTCTTTTGTAATGTTAAAATCAAGTTTTTTAGCGTAATCTTTACCAAATTCAAAGCAATTAAAACCGCCGAAAACAATAGAATATTGGTCCTGTCTGCCAATGGCCCAGTTTAATTCATTATTTTCAAGGTTAAAAAGGTCTTCACCAATTTGGCTAAGCGTTTTAGAATCGGAATTATAACTCTTTGCACTAATCAATTCAAGCAATTTAACTGCCGTTGACGTGCTTAAACCGCTGCCCCTTGGGTAACCCGAAAAATTAAATTGTCCGTTTTTAAACTCAATTAATGGGCTTATGGCCACATTGGAAACGTATCCCTTCTTATCGCCCATAATATAGGGAACATCAGCCCACCCACCGGCAAAATCAATACGCAGTGGTGCCCTGTATTTAAAATTTATTTTATCAATTATCCGGGTAGTTGAGGTGGCTTCCAGTTCCTGGGGAACAATGCGTTTTACAAATTCAAGTTTTACCCCATTGGCCTGGCACAAAGCTTTTTTTTCATCAATTCCCCCGTCATCATCGTTTAATATAAACGAGTCAGGTTTTAACAATTCCAACACCTGTTTAAAATCAATTTTTTTACCTACAATTTCATGATCGTTTAATACAGCATAGTCTACATCCTGCATTGCTGCAACCAGGTATACCCGGTTATTTTCGGGGTTAATTGGCCGGCTTGGGCCTTTCAATTCGGATATAACCTGGTCCCTGCCTACACCGACTACCTGTATATCACCCAAAGCTTTACACTGGTTAAAAAACACGGCATGCCCTGATTGTAAAATATCATAGCAACCGGAGCAAAATACTATTTTTTTATCGGTATTGTTTTTTCTAAGTTCAGAAAGTTGATCAGTTTGCAGTACCTTCGATTTAATATCTTCAAACATTGGTTATATCTAATTTTATAAATGAACAGCCAAAATAATAATATATTCACAAATATCAACCTTTGTTGAAAAACTGTTTTTGTATGTTGTTAATTTTATTGAATTGCTTTTTAGTTTCACCTATTAATTCGGAAATTTGCAAGAAATCATCGTGTTATGAAGAAGAAATTAAAAAAACAACTGAAACAGGTAAACTACGAATACAAAAGGTTGAAAAATATTAATACGCGGGGGATGGTTTGGTTCATTTTTAGTGGTTTACTTGTTATTATTATTTCGTTGCTTGCTGTGTTAGTATTTGCCAATAAATACAACAAATTGAGAAGTGAATATGAACAAAGTGTCCACAAGATGGAGTTGGAAATGGACAGCTTGTCTGTGCTACACCATATTAAACTTGAAATGTACAAAACCATGTTTGAACAACAACAACAAGCGATAGATAAATATGTTAACATTACCTTACGTAATATGGAAAAGAGGGCAATGCAAGAGGCCCGTACCGAAGCCGGAAAAGTTGTAAACAGGTTTTTACATGAGCAGGAACAGGCATTTCTTGAGAATGAAAAAGAATGATAATATGTAACCAAGTGAGTTGGCTTATTTTAACAAACCTTACCATAAATTAGCTTGTAGGCATATAG
Source organism: Bacteroidales bacterium (assembly GCA_050303935.1). GTDB lineage: Bacteria > Bacteroidota > Bacteroidia > Bacteroidales > JBNLCS01 > JBNLCS01. The sequence continues at coordinate 473 of JBNLCS010000430.1, read as the reverse complement.
CTATTTGAAAGATCTTTTTCAAGTATCTTATTAAAAATTAAACAATCCCTAGCCATAGTTGTTTGTTTCAAGCAGAACTAAAACATTTTAAAGAAATGCTTTTGCATAACAGGGTAAACAGGGAAGAACTCATTAAAAAACTACACGAAGAAACGTTCAAACGCGTAACATTTTCGTTTTACAGGTATTTTATAATAGAAGCCCCCCAGGAATACAGGGACAGTATATACATGTCATGGCACCGGATTGGTGCTTTTGGAAGGGTTTACGTGGCCAGGGAAGGTATAAATGCCCAAATGAGTGTTCCTGAACATAATATGCAGGCTTTCTTACATAATCTTGATATAACACAAGGTTTGCAAAACATGCCAATTAAATATGCTGTTGAGGATGACGGTAAATCGTTTTACAAGCTAACAATTAAAATACGTGAAAAAATTGTGGCCGATGGACTGAAAGACGGTTCTTTCGAT
>JBNLCS010000429.1:0-16118 GCA_050303935.1 Bacteroidales bacterium | reverse complement strand
TCTTTCTCATCAATAATTTCAAGACCAAGCAAAGTTTCTATAATATCTTCCATGGTTACAATACCATCTACTCCTCCATACTCGTCCACAATCAAAGCAATATGTTCCTTTTTCTCCAGTAGATTCTCCCACAATGTAAATAAAACAGTAGAATTTGGCACAACTACAATATTTCTTTTTAATTCTTTTAACTTCATCTCATGTTTATCTTCGGCAAGCATTTCAAAAACAGATTGGCGAAAAACATAACCGGTAATATTTTCATCATTATCTGAATAAACCGGAATCCTGGAAAATTTAAGATAATCCTTGTTTTTCATAAAATCAATGAGCCTCTGGTTTTCATCTGCTAAAGCAAGCACAACACGAGGTGTCATTATTTGATTTACTTTGACATTTTTTAATCTTAATATATTTTGAATGATACGGTGCTCTTTTTCCGTAAAAACACCTTCATCGGCCCCAATACTTGCCAGCGCTGCTATCTCCTCCCTACTTGTAGATGTTTCACTTTTTTTTCTTGATATAAGTTTGGTTATCATTGCAGCCATTAAAACCAACGGATAAGTTATAAAAATCATAATACGAATTGTATAAGAAGTAACCATGGCCAGGTTTCTCCAAAACATGGCCCCAATAGTTTTGGGAATTATTTCTGTAATAACCAAAATCAACAAGGTAAGTACTGCCGACACAATCCCAAAATACATCTCACCAAACACTTTAACTGCCTGGGCCCCTACCCCGGCTGCACCAATTGTATGTGCTACGGTATTAAGTGACAATATTGCAGAAAGGGATTTATCAATGTTATTTTTTAGATCTAAAAAATTAACCGCCCAGCTTTTTCCGTTCTCTTGTTTTACAACAAGAAATGACTGAGGCGTAGAAAGCAATACAGCCTCCATAATTGAACATACAAATGAAATAAAGAGGGCCAGGAAAAGGTAAAATAAAAGTAATAACATGTTTTTTCCTCTAATTTACGAATTGTGAAATAATTTATAACTTGTATTCCAAAACAAATAAATCTTATGATAAAACTACATAATTCATTTCTAGCATTTATAGTCCTCGTAATGTCCTGTAATACTGGGTTAAAGCAAAATTCAAGTATTGATATAAATATAAATGTTCAGGACACTATTGGAGAAATGACACCGGCATGGGCATGGTTTGGATACGATGAGCCAAATTACACCTATATGCCTGATGGAAAAAAATTGTTGACCGAAATATCCAAACTTAGCCCGGTCCCAGTTTATGTTAGAACTCACAACCTATTGGTTACAGGAGATGGAAGCCCGGCTTTAAAATGGGGCTCTACAAATATTTATACCGAAGATGAACAAGGCAACCCAGTTTATTACTGGAATATTATTGACAGTATTTTTGATACGTATGTTGAACGGGGAATGAAACCATTGGTTGAAATTGGGTTTATGCCGAAAGCTCTTTCGTCCAAACCAGAACCCTATAAACATAAATGGAAGCCAGGTGCTTCCTATTCAGATATATTCACAGGGTGGGCATATCCCCCTAATGACTATCAAAAATGGGGTGATTTAGTTTATCAATGGGTCAGACATTGTATTGAAAGATATGGTAAAGAAGAAGTAGAAAAATGGTATTGGGAACCATGGAATGAACCCAATATTGGATATTGGCAAGGTAGTTTTGAAGAATATTGCAAGCTTTATGATTTCACGGCTGATGCGGTAAAACGTGCCTTACCGACCGCTATTTTTGGAGGGCCTCACACAACAGGGCCATCATGGGACAAAGCAGAAGAATATCTGCGAAAATTTCTTGAACATGTAATCGCAGGCACCAACTATGCTACGGGTAAAAAAGGATCGCCAATCGATTTTATTGCATTCCACGCAAAAGGGAGGCCTGTTTTAAAAGATAGTACAATATTAATGAATATGGGCACTCAGTTACGAGATGTTTCCAAAGGATTTGAAATTGTTGCCTCCTATCAATCATTAAAACAACTACCTATAATAATAGGTGAATGTGATCCTGAGGGATGTGCAGCATGCTCCATGCAAGATTATCCTGAAAATGCTTATAGAAACGGAACTTTATACAGCAGTTACACGGCTGCTTCATTTTCAAGGATTTACAAACTTGCAGACCATTTTGAAATAAATCTTAAAGGAATTGTGACCTGGGCCTTTGAATTTGAAAACCAACCCTATTTTAACGGGTATCGTGATCTGGCTACCAATGGAATTGACAAGCCTGTTTTAAATGTTTTCAGGATGTTTGGCAAAATGAAGGGAGAAAGGGTTAATGTAACAGGTGAACTCGCCTATAATTACATTACTGTGCGGGATTCAAGTATTAGAAACAAAGAAAGGGACATTAATGCCATGGCTACTATTAACGATACCATGGCAACTGTAATGGTATGGAATTATCATGATTTAAATGTGATAACCCCTGACACATTGGTTATTATAAACATATCAGGATTACCTGTTAAGAAAGCCCATTTAGAACACTACCGAATTGATCAGCAATACAGTAATTCATATGAAGCCTGGAAACAAATGGGATCGCCACAACAGCCGATAAAAGAACAATACGATAAACTTGAACAAGCAGGAAAGTTGGCTTTGATCGAGAAAAAAGATATAAGGATTAAAAATGGTGAATACACTATACAAACTTTTATGGAAGGTCAGGCGGTTTCTTTATTTGTGCTTAAATGGAACTAGATTTTATGAATATAGCACTGTGTTTTGAACTAAAGTATAATTTCATAGTCATCAACAGAATGTCCACGTAAAAAATCTTCAATTGCCAACCGTTTTTTACCGGGAAATTGAATGTTTTTAATTGATACTGCCCCCTCTGCACATCCTATATGTAAAAAATTTTTATTATCAGATTGCATTTCACCAACCTCTAAATCATTTGAAAGCAATACACTACTTTTATATATTTTAACGGGTAAAATTTCTTCTGGACTTTTTCTCTTAAACTCAGTCCACGCACCTGGAAATGGGCTTAACCCCCGTATAAGGTTATGCACACTCAACGAAGTCGTATTCCAATTAATTTTACACGTTTCTTTATTTAGTTTGGGAGCAGGTTTTAATGGTCCGAGATTGTTTAATAAATCTGTTTGTTTAACCAGGGTATAATTACCTTTTTCAACAACCTGTACTGTTTTTAGTACAAGTTCGCTCCCTTTAATCATCATTTCATCATGTAATTCCCCGGCCGTGGTATCCTTTCCAATTTTTATTCTCTCAAAAAAGATTATATTCCCTGTATCTATTTTTTCATCAATAAAAAAAGTAGTGGCCCCGGTTTCAGTTTCACCATTAATAACTGCCCAGTTTATGGGTGCTGCACCTCTGTATTGCGGCAACAATGAACCATGTAAATTAAAGGTACCATGTACCGGCATCTTCCATACTACCTCGGGTAACATTCTAAAAGCAACAACAACGAAAAGATCAGCCTTAAGGGATTCAAGGCTTTTAATAAAAGAAGGATCTTTTAATTTATCAGGTTGCAAAACAGGTAACCCGTGATCAACGGCATATTGTTTTACAGGTGACACCTGTATTTTGTTTCCTCTTCCGGCAGGTTTATCGGTTGCTGTAACCACACCTGCTATTTCATAATTATTTTTCAACAATATATCCAATGATGGTACTGCAAATTCGGGAGTTCCCATGAAAACAATTTTCATAATATGGTAAGATTAAGAAGATTGTAAAATGTAAATGATTTATTAAATATAAAGGGCACCTCTAAAGCTAATCAACTATTTTATCTTGGAAACATCATACTTGGCAATATCAAGAAAATGCCCCATTTTGTTCTGCTTGGTTTCTAAATATGTTTTGTTGTATTTGTTAGGTTTTATCCTCAAAGGAATATTTTCAACAATTTTAATTCCGTAACCTTCCAATCCAGCCCTTTTTAAAGGATTATTTGTGATTAACCTTATTTTACCTACATTAAGTTCCCTAAGAATACTTGCCCCAACTCCATAATCCCTTTCATCCGCCTCAAAACCAAGATCAGTATTGGCTTCAACAGTATCGCGTCCCTCTTCCTGTAATTTATAAGCCCTTATTTTATTAAACAAACCTATTCCCCTACCTTCCTGATTAAGATAAACGACAACCCCTTTACCCTCATCATTGACCATTTTCATCGCTTCATGCAATTGCGGGCCACAATCACATCGATAAGAACCAAGGATATCTCCGGTAATACATGAGGAATGCACCCGCACCAAAAGAGGTTCTTCTTTGTTCCATTCTCCTTTAATGAGTGCAAGGTGTTCCAAACCGTTTGATTTTTGAATAAAAGGAATCAGTTTAAAATTCCCGTAGCGTGTAGGTAATTGCACTTCAACCCCTTTTATTACAATACTGTCCCTTTCGGCAAGGTATGAAATAAGCCTTTCAATTGTAATAATTTTAAGGTCAAATTTTTCAGCAATTGTTATAAGATCGGCCAACCGTGCCATTGATCCGTCTTCGTTCATTATTTCTATCAAAACGCCGCCTTCTTTCAATCCGGCCAACCGTGCCAGGTCAATTGCCGCTTCGGTATGTCCTGCACGACGCAACACCCCTTTTGTTTTTGCTTTTAACGGAAAAACATGACCAGGTCTGCCAAGATCCTCAGGCCTGGTTTTTGGATCAACCAATGCTTTAATAGTAAGTGCCCTGTCGTTCGCCGAAATACCGGTAGAAGTTTGGGGATGAATTAAATCAACAGATACGGTGAAAGGTGTATTGTGTAATGCCGTATTTTTACCAACCATTGAATCCAGGTCAAGTTCGCGGCACCTTTCCTCTGTTAATGGCACACACATTAACCCCCTACCGTGCGTTGTCATAAAATTGACAATTTCCGGGGTAATTTTTTCTGCGGCACATATAAAATCACCCTCGTTTTCGCGGTCTTCATCATCCACAACAATAACCACTTTCCCATTCTTAATATCTTCAACTACCTCTTCTACCGTATTTATTCTAGAATTATAATCTTCATGCATTTTATCAGACATGTATGTATTCCTCCATTTACAGAATGCAAAAGTATAATTTGTAATCTAAAAATCCATGTTATTTCACAATTTAGATAAATTAAGGATAATATTATAAGTTTTTATTTGTTTAGGAATGTAGCTTAAAACACCTTTTAATATAGCATTTTGTTAATAATCCTTTGCCTAAACCTTAACCTTTAAATTGTCACCAATTTTGTTACTTAGTGCCGGTAGTAAAATTGACCTCATATTTATCTAATTGGACAATATTTACCCCTTCAGGTAATTTAAATATCATTGTTGCCACCCTATTAATTTAAGAAAATTTAAATACTATTTTGTTGAATATTAATTCTAACATATAAAAACCTACATTTTCCTAAAGATTATTCAAAAGTTTTAAAATAGCATTTCACAAATTATAATAATGTTAACACATAACACACTTCATTACCTATAAAATTGTATTTTGCTATTTTTATTATATTCAATACATATTTTTAATACTTTCATTATCATTTATTCATTCAACAAGTTATTTTATTAAGTTTTTGTATTTTTTTTTCACATATACCCCATTTTAAATATATTATTAATAAATTTTTTATGTTTTTATAATTTTATACCCCAATTTTTTGATAGGTAATTTAAATATTTTCTACTTTTGTTTCATAAAATAATTAACAACCATTTAAATTTATTATTATGAGAAGAAAAGTTAGTTTATTAGCATTAGGTCTTTTAATGGCAGGTCTATTTGTAACTAATGTAAATGCACAGGAGGAGGAAAGTTCTCCGGTATCCGTTGGTGTTGATTTATACAGCACATATGTATGGCGTGGTGTTGCATACGGTGGCCCTTCTTTACAACCTTGGGTTGATTTCACTGTAGGTGGTTTATCTATTGGTGCATGGGGATCACAAAGTTATGATGGCGGTCAGGAAATGGACTTGTATGTATCCTATGGATTCGATTTCGGTTTAAGCCTTGGATTAACCGACTATTATTATCCGGGAACAATGTATTTCGATTTTTCAGATACAACTGGAGCCCATGGTATTGAATTAAATGCAGGTTTTGAGGTTGGAGACTTTTCCATTTCAGCCAATTATATGTTAAACGAAGCAGGTGGTGCAGGAACCGTAGGTGGTGACATGTATTTTGAGTTAGGATACTCAATTGGAAACGTTGACATTTTTGCAGGAGCTGGTGATGGTTGGCATTCAAGTGATGGGGAATTTGCTGTTTGTAACCTTGGAATTGGTACAAGCAAAGATATAAAAGTTACCGATAGTTTTTCTATTCCTTTAAGCGGTTCAGTAATATTGAACCCTGACACAGAGCAATTCTATATTGTTGTAGGTCTTTCTTTTTAAAGGAACAAAATTTAGTTAAGAAAAAGGAGAAAGCTCCTTTTTCTTAATAACAATATTAAAACAATTACAAGTATGAAAAAAATAGAAGCTATAATTAGAAAATCCAAATTCGTAGATGTGCAGGAAGCACTTAACGAAGCAGGAATCGAGTTCTTCTCCTTTTGGGAAGTAAGGGGAGTCGGAAAACAAAGACAAGGAAGAGCATATCGCGGTATTGTTTATGACACAGGTGTAATTGAAAGAATGTATATTTCTATCGTGTGCCGCGACCAATATGCCGAACCGGCAATTAATGCGCTCCTGTCTTCAGCAAAAACCGGAGAAATAGGTGATGGAAAAATATTTGTTTCAGAAATTACCGATGCCTACAGGATCCGTACAGCTGAACAAGGTGGCAAAGCCCTTTATATTGAAGAAGAAGAATTATCGAAATAAAAAATTTTAAAAATCATTTATTATGGAAATGACTGAAATCACAACGACCCTTGAAGATTTGGGGATGTCGATAAATAACATCTGGGTGCTGATTGCCGCTATTTTAGTAATGTTTATGCAGCCCGGATTTGCTATGGTGGAAGCTGGTTTTACACGCCAGAAGAACACGGCCAATATTTTAATGAAAAACCTGATGGATTTTTGTATCGGATCAATAGTTTTCTGGTTTGTTGGTTACAAAATAATGTATGGAGATTCTATTGCCGGAATAATAGGCACACCAGAATTATTTTTCAATGACAATGGAATTGGTGACTACGCAAATAAAACAGACTTAATGTTTCAGACTGTATTTGCAGCAACCGCAGCAACAATTGTTTCGGGAGCTATGGCTGAAAGGACAAAATTTAATGCCTATTTAGTTTTCAGTATTGTTGTAACGTTAATTATTTATCCAATTTCCGGTCACTGGAAATGGGGTGGCGGATGGCTTGATCAAATGGGCTTCCTTGATTTTGCAGGTTCAACAGTTGTTCACTCAGTAGGTGCTTGGGTAGGTTTAGCAGGTGCTATAGTTATTGGGCCGCGTATTGGAAAGTATGTTAATGGCAAAGCCAATGCCATACCTGGTCATAACATTGCATTTGGCGCACTGGGGGTATTTATCCTTTGGTTTGGATGGTTCGGTTTCAACCCGGGTTCGCAGCTAGGTGCAGCAGGTAAAGATAATGCAGTAGCTATTGCCCACATTGCTTTAACCACAAACCTATCAGCAGCAGGCGGTGCCGTAGCAGCTATGTTAACTGCATGGGCAAGGTACAAAAGGCCTTCACTAAGTTTATCATTGAACGGTGCATTAGCCGGGTTAGTAGCAATTACCGCAGGATGTGATATTGTTTCTCCTGGTGGGGCACTAATAATTGGCATACTTGCCGGTATATTGCTTGTATTTAGTGTTGAATTTATTGATCAGGTATTGAAAGTTGATGATCCTGTAGGTGCAGTTTCAGTGCATGGAGTTTGTGGCGCATTTGGTACCCTTGCCGTAGGTTTATTTGCAACTGACGGTGGGTTGTTTTACGGCGGTGGAGCAAAATTATTAGGCGTTCAGGCCGTTGGCGTCCTGGCTATTGGTGCCTGGGCATTCTTCACAGGATTGATCCTTTTCAAAATATTGAAAGCAACCAATGGTTTACGTGTTGAGAAGAAAATTGAAGAAGAAGGATTGGATGTTTACGAACATGGAGAAAGTGTTTACAACTAATAATAGTTTTCTAGTAGTAGTTTTTAGTTAAAGTAGTTAGTGATTAATGGTAAAAAAGGAGGTCTCCCCGACCTCCTTTTTTTATTTACAAATACTAATTAAATCTGTGCAAAGCCAAGCCCCTAATGGGGGTGTCCAATAAGTCGGTTACTTTTTTTTATACTTTTCTTCGGAGCGGAAGATTATACCCAAAATTATAAATACAGGCATCAGTTCCAACCTGCCGGCTATCATGATCCATATTAAAATTATTTTTCCGGCCGGCACAAGTTGCGCAGAAGTGATACCGCTGCTCAGGCCAACATTTCCGAATGCCGAGGATGTCTCAAAAAGAACCTGCTCCAGGGTAAACCGGCCTTCCAATAAATGGGCCATTAAAAAGGTACCTGATATGTATATAAACAACCACAACAGCAGGTAAATATAGGTATCGGTAAGCAAAGTCGTGTTTCTTTTCCGGGAGTTTAGTTTTTTATCGTATAAATTTACCTTGAGCGGGCGTTTTGGGTGAAAAAGAATACGGGATGAATTGACAAAAATACTTTTCAGGAAAATCCAAAAACGGAAAACTTTTACACCCCCTGTGGTAGAATCGGTAGTCCCTCCAATCATCATTAGCACCGTTAATAACAGAATGGGGGTCAATGACCAATGATTTAAGCTTTTGCTTTGAAAACCGCAAGTGGCCAAAGCTGAAACGGTTTGAAAAAGAGAATCGACAAGACCTGTATTTTTATTTTTGTTGAAGATTACAACAGAAAAAGCACCGGCAATCAACAGGCTAAAAAAAACTATAACCTGGGTATTACGAATAAATTTTTTTACCAATCCCTTTGTTATAAGTTGGAAGTACAAACTGAAACTAAACGCACCAAGCAGCATTATAAAAATGGTAACAATTTTAATATTGCCGGAATAATTTTCAAAGCTGCCGTTTGTTATTGTAAAACCACCTGTAGCAACACCTGTCATTCCATGGTTGATTGCCTCCCAAACAGGAACCCCATTAAAAAACAGAAGGCCAATGGAAAAAACCGTAAATAACAGGTATATCCACCAATATTTGTTAAAGTTCACATTGGCATTGGGCAGAACATGTGAAAAATCTTCTTTTTCATAGAACTTCTCCATGGCGTAAAGCCTTGGATTGTGAAAAAAGATGACCATTACCACGATGCCAATACCACCTATCCATTGCATAAAAGACCGCCACCATTGCAGGGAAGGTGGAAGCATTGTTACATCACTGGCCATGGTAAGACCTGTACTTGTAAACCCTGAAACAGTTTCAAAGAAAGCATTCAGAAATTGCGAGAAAATGGTTACGTTTTCTGAAATATCCTGCGTACCATGGACATAAATACTATGATACACAATAGGTATAACACTTACCAATGGGACTAACAACCATCCAACGCTGATGATGATCACCATTTCTATTACGTGGTATTTTCTTTTTAAACGCCAAAAAAATCCAATCATCCCAAACAACAGTGAAATACCGGCTGTTATCAAAAACCCCCAAATCTCCCTAAATTCACCTGAAATTAAACATACCGGAATGGATAATATGGCCATTATCCCGGGTATGATCATGGTCATACCAACACCAGTAATTATTTTCCTGATATCCATGCGTTTGTTACTTGTATTTTGTATAGAACACCATATTGGTAATATATAGAACATAACTTTACAAGGAATGGTTTTTTATATTAGCAAAGAAATCTATGTCAGGTGTGTGTTTTGTTAATTATTAAAGGTAATATGGAATAGTGTATTAATGGAATAGAGGGGTGTCACACATTTTGTCAACAGAAATAAATTGAATTGATAATTCTCTACTTTTAAAAGTTGTTACGATTATTAAAACCTACAAATATTCTAATTTATTACTAACTTTAGGTAGAGGGCAGTGCCAGAAAAAAGAAATCGAATGGACCAATTTGAAAGAAATTACATTCATCCTGAACCTGAAGTGATAGAAAACAGGAGATTTAGAATCTTACGTCTGTTGAACTATAGTTTAATAGCTTCCTTGTTAACTTACGCCGGAATTTATGCCTTAATCGATTTTTCTTTGCTATTACCGCTTATTGTAGTTCTTTTCTTTACAATACTATCATTAATTTTTTCAATATATTATAATAACAGGGGTAAATATACCGTAGCTGGTAATGTATTGATTTACAGTATATCGGTTTCATTATTCATTACCTGTGCAATGTTAGGGGGAACACCTGATTTTCATAATTTCTTTTTGCTATATTCTATCATTGGTTTTCTTACAGTACCTTTAAAACTCCGGGCATATCTTTTTTGTATGGTAATCACAAACCTGGCTTTTTTTGCATTTATTGAATTTTTTTATCATCCCGAACAGCCATATATTGAATTTCCCTCCCGTTATATTGCTCATTTTGAAAATTCCTTTTTTGTATTAATCTTTCTGACAATAGCCATAGTTTTATTTTATTATAAATTTATTACCGAGAAATTTGAATTTGTAGTTAATGGCCAAAAAAACAAGCTATCATCTTTAAATCTGGAGTTAGAAAAACAAGCTAAAGATTTAAAGGACCTTTATGCAGAACTAAAAGAAAGACAGCAACAGGTAGAAGATCAATCGGAGGAATTAAAACAACAAAAAGAAAACCTCCAGCAGGCAAACAATCAGCTTAACAAATTAATTGCTACAAAGGATAAGTTTTTTTCAATCATCGCACATGACCTTAAAAATCCGATTGGTTTAATAATAGGATTTTCTACTTTACTGGAAAACAACATATTAAAAAAGGAAAATACAAGAATTTATAAGTATGCTAAAAATATTTCAGAATCTGCCCAAAAAACATTTCATCTACTGGAAAATTTATTATTATGGGCCCAATCACAAAACAGCCAATTGAGATGTAATCCTCAATCCGTATTAATCAATGAATTGATAAATACAAACATTCAACTGTTTAGGGAACATGCAAGTGAAAAAAAACTGACATTAAAAAACGAGTATGATAATCTGGAGTATTTCACCTACTGCGACCGGAATATGATAGACACGGTTATACGTAATTTACTGAGCAATGCCATTAAATTTACTCCGACCGGTGGAACTGTTTTTATAAGATTGAAAAATACTAAAATTCATAATGCAAATTATATAAATATCTGCATTGCGGATTCAGGTATTGGCATTAGCAACGAGAGGATCAAAACCCTTTTTCAAATTGACAAATCAATCTCCACCAAGGGAACAACAGGAGAAAAAGGTTCCGGCCTGGGCTTGATATTATGTAAAGAATTTGTAGAATTAAATAAGGGTGAACTACATGTTCATTCAGAACCGGAAAGGGGGACAGAATTTACACTTATGCTTCCGGCTGTTAATAATTAATGCTTGCGTGCCTCCCGCTTAGCGAAGTGCAACCTCGCCTCTTTAACTATAACCTGTGCCCGACTGCCGCAGACGTCCATGTCCGTAGCTATTTGTTTTAAACCCTCCCCATGCAAACTTGTTAACTAAACGGCATTGATTCCGGGTTTAACAGGCATATTAATATCTATTAAAATTACAAATGGTTTTTGGTCGTTAGCATTTAATACGGCCTTGCCAACTAAGATGGACTAACATCCTTATAATGCTATGCGGTAACATTTAGAAAGTAATAGAACCGCAAAGCATTATAGAGAAATTAAGGGGAACATTTTAAAGTTAGTCCTCTCAAAATGTTGTAAAATCATTATCAGGCTTGAGTTGGTCGTTTTTGATTTCTCCTGTAATTTTTTCAATACCTGTTTTTTTATTTGCCCCTGTACGTTGGTAATCTGAATCGATACGATTGCCAGTAGTTGTTAATTTGTCAGATAGTTTAAAAAACGATATAACACTTCTCAATTGTTCAGCCTGATTTGCAAGATTTTCGGCACTTAAAACCATTTGTTGGCTCGATGTGGCATTGTTTTGGGTTACATCGTTTAGTTGCTGTATGGCTTTATTAACTTGGCTTGCACCGTTATTTTGTTCCAGGCTTGCAGCCGAAATCTCACGAATCAACATCGATGACTTTTCTATCATTGGCAGGGTTTGCTCCATCACTTCCCCTGTTTCTTTTGAAATTTTCAGACCTGTTTGAGCAAGAGAAACAATTTCTTCAGCTGCAATTTTACTTTTTTCAGCCAGTTTACGAACTTCGGCAGCTACAACAGCAAAACCTTTTCCATGTTCTCCGGCACGTGCTGCTTCAACAGCAGCATTTAGTGCCAATAAGTTGGTCTGAAAGGCAATATCATTGATGATACCAATTTTATCGGCAATTTCGGTATTGGCGCTTACAACCTGTTTTGATTTATCAGCCACCACTTTAATACTATCGTTGGCTTCTCCTGATACCGATTCGGTTTGCTGTGCATTATTGGTATTTTGATCGATGTTAGAGGAAATTTCTTCCATGGTAGAAGAAATTTCTTCCAGGCTGCTTGCTTGTTGGTTTGAACTGTTAGAAAGCAACTCTGCTGTTTTAAATGTTCCATTACTGGCAGCCGCTATTGCATTTATTCCTTCCTGAACCTCTGTGATAATTTTTTGGAGCCTTCTAACCAGTTCCTCCGATGCATGAATCATTTCACCAATCTCGTCATGGCGATCCGTAAAATCCTCATCTTTTTTAAGGTCCAACTGTCCATCTGCAAGACCCACCATCCTGGTTTTAATATAATTAATAGCCTGGTTCAACGAAGTTGAAATTACATAAGACAAAATAAAAAATACCACCAGGCTAATAAGCATGACACTTAAAATTATTCTTCCTAAATTTAAAATATTCTTCTCTGAGGTAATAAAAGCCTCAGAGATTGCTTTTTTACTATCATCAATAATATTATCCAGTAAGATCCTTATAGAATTATAGCTATTTACCATTTGTTGAATATCTGCACTTAAGGATTCGCTGAAATTACCGTTAATCATTTCCTTTGAAACCTTTTGTGCCAATATAAAGTATTTATCAACTTTGTTGGATACTTCTGCTACATCTTTATTGTCTTGCCCAATGATATTCTCTTTTAATTGTGACAAATAGAGGTTAATGGTGTCGTATATTGAGGATGTTTCATCCAATTTTTCCAAATCAGCAGCTGCAACAGCATCCTGCAACCCTCTCTGTAAATTGTTCATTTCACCTTTTAAAAGAATAGCCATTTCCTGATATGGAACATACCCCTGATCAATTTTTGTTAACAGTTTTTGTGACTTCGTATTACCCTTAAAAAACACCAGGGAAACACATAAAACGACAAGTGTAAACAATGCAGGGAAAAACAACAATTTCAATTTCAATTTTAAATTTTTAAACATATTCTTCCCTTTTATTCTGAAATGGTTATCACTTTAACTCCTGAAACATCGGCACTTGACGACACATACCCTATTGCCCCCGGGTTGTTTTTCACGAAGCTTATCACCTCTGCATCACTGCCCTTTTCAAGGGGAGGTGTGCCTTTACCGGAAAAAACGAATTGTTGCCAATAACTTTTAATAGCACTTACTGATTTGCCTAATACTGCAGAAGTAAAAGATTCTCTTACAGATGAATTCCCTTTTAAATCAACAGGTTTCACTGTTTCTCCATCAGGCCATTTTGTAGTTTTTTTCATGAAATATTTTGAAGCATCGTTTTTACTTATGGAGTTTACTGTATTTGAACTATTAACAATAACTTGATATTGTGCAGATAATTCTGCTATGAATAAACTTGCTATAATAAATAATAATAACTTTTTCATCTCTATACCTCCCCTTCATTAAAATGATAATACTACAGAAAATAAGAAATAATTGTAATCTTTAAAATCTTCACTATCGAAATCGGTTTCTTCAAGTTCAGAAACCATGTTTCTTCGATATTCTAGTTTAAAGGTGGTTTCAAATATTGGTCGATAGGCAATTCCTGTTGAAAATGACGATAAAGGCAAGTTGACTTCTGAACCATCGGTAAAAATAGCCGTGGCATCGTCCATGTATTCATATCTTACCCAGGGTTTCAACTTGTCTCCATTATATACTAACTCAGAATAATACCCCATATAGTCAAGGGAATATTCAGTAGCACTTTCGGTGGTTTTTCCTTTGGCACTCCAATATTCACCACTTAGTTTAAATTGTTTTAAAGTTATGTGAAGGTCGGTACCTAATGAACGTTGCGTTGCAGGTTCAATGGCAGCAACTCCACCGGTGGCCGGATCCAGTACGATTAAATTATATTCTGATCCTTCAAATAAATTTAAACCCAGTTTTACTATTTCATTGTATTTAAAGGCCAACCTTGCTGAACCTCCTAAGTAAGATTCTGGTCTGTTGCCTTCATATACTTCATAATGTCCCTGGAAAGGAAAAATTTCTTCCTGCCCTTGTACACCAATAATACCACTTTCCAGGTGATCGGTAATATAAAAATTACCGTATGTAACATTGTATGCTACTTCAAGGTCGTCACCCATTTCACCACCTACTTGAAAACCGCTGATACTCTGTGGGAAAAATATGTGGTGAGATACTACCATTGGAATTACACCGCTATGGTTTAAAGGAGCATAAAAATACAAATTTGAAGGACTAAGGGGTGTTAAATATTTACCGACTCCAACAATTAGTTTCTCATTAAATTTATATGAAGAATATAATTCAACAACCACATCGTGCCAACTTCTTATCCATGGACTATATACCAACGTAGATTTAAATTCTAATTTTTCACGTGGTTTGTACGAAGCTAAAAGACCTACTTGAGCCAGACCAACACCCCAATGTTTTGTGGCAGGCAATCCCAATACGCTCGTGTCTGCATGACCGGAATATTCAGCAATGGTATTTACATATCCGGTTACAAAAGTTTGAGGTTCCCAACTGTCTTGAGAATACAACGAAAAGCTTAACGTAATGATCCCCAACAATACAATCCTTAATTTCTTTTTCATATTCATACCTTTTTAAAATTATTTCATATACATGCTATTTTTCATACTCGTATACTAATTTTAATTAAGTTACTACCTTTAAAATATTGCCCCAAAATTTATCGAGTGATATTAATCACTTTATTTCACCTGATTAATTCACTAATTTTTCTGACGATTAAGATATACCACAAACTTGGGTTCAATCCATTCCCCAAATTTGGGTATCTCAAAATCAGGATTTACTCGCGTGAGCTCACAGCCTTTCGGCTATTCGGTTCCCGTATTGCAACCCACATCCTATCGATCATTCATGCAAAAGTGAAATAAATCGCATGAACCGAAGCCCGGCAAAGCCAATTATGCGGGTTAATATTCTTATGTTTTAGTCTAAAGTTAGTGGGCATGGCAGGCCCGGATGCAGACATCCCTGCCAGTTGGGGTATCTTAGAAGTAGTTGTTAAGTTGAACACGGAATATGCATTAGAACATCTATTCCGAGCTGCAACTACTTCAAAATATGTCACTTCGTTGGTTTTCAATAACTCACTATAACGGAGGCTACGCTTTTTTTTTGAAACCCCATATTTTATCGTATTTGCAACTCTCATTACAATGTTCTAATACATAATACGTGTTAAAGCAGTTAGTAATTAATGGTAAAAAAAGGAGGTCTCCCCGACCTCCTTTTTTTATTTAACCCTACATTGTCATTCGAAAGATCTAATTGACATTTTATTAATATTAAATTATCCGGGTAATGGGTACCCTTCAATATCCTTCAGGTTCTTTTTAATAATTTCATCAGGCAACTCATAATTGGTTAGTTGTCCACTGAAATACTTATCATACCCAACAAGGTCCATTAACCCATGTCCGCTAAAGTTGAAAACAATAACCTTTTCTTTTCCTTCCTCTTTGGCTTTTTTGGCCTGAGCAATTGTCTCTGCAATTGCATGTGTTGTTTCCGGTGCTGGTATTATACCTTCAGTTTTTGCAAATAAAACACCGGCCTCGTAACATTCCAACTGATGGAGTGCAGAAGGGGCCATTAAGCCGTCA
>JBNLCS010000428.1:0-2005 GCA_050303935.1 Bacteroidales bacterium | reverse complement strand
GGTTTTTCTCAGAAAGATTCTCCTTATCTTTTATCAATATATCGATTATGTTGTCTCGGGTTTTCATGATTTATTCAGTCAACCTCCTTTTCACGGTATTGGCTAATTATTTCTTTTAATTTATGTAAAGTAAGTTTTGTGAAATATTCTCCGTTTATTGCCATAACAGGAGATTGTCCACATGCTCCAATGCAGGGTAGGATTTCCAGGCTGAACTTTTTATCGCGGCTGGTTTCCCCTTCTTTAACCGATAGTTCTTTTTCAATTTTTTTAATTATCCTGCTTGATTTGTTCAAATGACAAGCCGATCCATTGCATAGTTGTATATGATATTTACCCCTGGGTTGTAGTTTAAATTGGTTATAAAATGTCACCAATCCGTATATTTTACTGGTAGGTAAGTCAAAACGGTCACTTAAAAGTTTGATTGTAGATTCGTCAATGTAACCTTGCATATCCTGAAAATCTTGTAAAATAGGAATCAAAGTATCCCTTGAGTGATTTGGATATTTATTTAAAATTTTATCTGCTATATTTTCTAAATCAGCCATTTATGTGTTACAATTCCATTAATTGTTCATAGAAAAACACTGTTATAAAAATAACAAAACATTTTTATTTCGAAAAAAATATTTATTTTTATTATTGATTTATAGGTATTTATATCTGGATTGGATAAAAATAATTTCAATTTTTTATAAAGCTTTTATAAGTTAATAATAAATAGTCATCTTTGAATTTGTATCAATAGTAATTAAAATGGAAATTCAAAAAACAGATATAACAATTTGTCTAGGTAGTTCGTGTTTTGCAAGGGGCAATAAAAAAATTGTTACGGTGGTAAAACAATATATCAAAGAAAATAAACTGGACGATGTGGTTTATTTTCATGGAAACCATTGTTTTGATCTTTGTTATGAAGGTCCGGTCATAAGAATTAACAATAAAATTTATAAAGGGATCGATGAAACAGGAATCGTAAAAATTCTGGATTCACATTTTTATAAAAATTAAGAAAAAAGAAAATATTGGAACCGATAGTTAAGATAATTGAAGAAAATTGTACAACATGTAATGCCTGTGTACGTAAATGTCCGGTTAAAGCAATCAGGCTTTCCCATAATGATAATATCCCTAAATTGTTATATAACAGATGTATTGGTTGTGGGCTTTGTGTTCAAAGTTGTTCTTATAATGCCATTGAGTATAGGGATTCGAAAAATACCGTAATTAATTTACTGAACCAAAAGAATAAAAAGGTAGCTATTGTTGATCCGGCTGTGTCTGGTGAATTCAGCGATATCACGGATATTAGGAAGTTCGTGCAAATGTTGCGCACACTCGGGTTCGACCATGTTAATGAAGTATCATTTGGTGTTGATCTGGTTGCTAAAAGATACTTCAATTTGTTTGGGGACTTTAAAGGGAGGTATTATATTTCTTCAAACGATCCGGTGGTTGTTTCTTACATTGAAAAGTATCACCCTAACCTCGTTAACAACCTTGCACCTATTGTTTCGCCAAAAATAGCCATGGCAAAAGTTGTGCGGGAAAAATATGGAAAAGATATTAAAGTAGTATACATTGGGCCAAATATTGCAAGCAAAGATGAAGTATTAAAATATAATGACAATGGTAAGATTGATGCAGTTATTTCTTTTAACGAACTTAGGGAACTGTTTGAACAGTTTAATATAGATGAAAGTAATCTTGAATTTTCAGAGTTTGATCCGCCAACAGGATTTAAAGGGTCGTTGTACCCTTTACCAAATGGTTTGATCCAGGCCGCTGATATCAGTGAGAATATTTTGACTTCCAATGTTATGTCGGTTGAAGGGATATCTGATAGTATTTCTGCAATTTCTGAATTTGAAGATAATATTGAAACGATACAAAGACATTTTTTGGTTTATTTTGGCAATCAATTGATGGGGCCTGGCACTTCAGTAGGTATAAAAAAGCTTAAAAGACAATCACTTGTTATAAACTACACGAACAAACGAAT
>JBNLCS010000427.1:0-5001 GCA_050303935.1 Bacteroidales bacterium | reverse complement strand
TCCTGAACGTGGCAGTCCCACCACAATAACTTTTGGGTTGTTCAAACCTTTGGAATGCACTATTTTGTGAAAAAAACATTGTATTGGAAACAAGTTCCATTTAATGAATTTTACAGATTCGTATTTAAGGATGTGAAGCTTATTTTTCACTTATAAATGCACTTTCTTTAAGAGAATCTTTTCTTGATTTTTTGATTTTGTGCAAATGAAATATTATAAAAATGAAGATCCGTGTTAACATCCAGGCTTCTCCAAATTTTCTGTAAAGTAAATTTCCTGTAATATGATCAAATGATGATTTTATAAATTTCAATACATTGCTTCTGAAACTACTGTTTATTTGTTTTAGCTGTAGTATGTAATGCAATTTTCTGCGATGAAAATTTTTTTTGATCTTTTCCCAGTCAGGTTTAGAAGCGTCATGGTAAATAAATGCCGTTGGACAAATGCCCGCCATATAACCAAAATATTTTATCCGTAACATGTAATCTTCATCTTCTACATAATGATTAAATATGGGATCAAATATTCCAACTTTGTTTAAGCATTCGGCACTGATGACCCATGCAGCTGCATTTACAAACTTCACCGGATATATGGACTTTAATTCTTTCCGGATAGCCATATCTGAAATATAATCCGGGCAATCAACCGCATTTAAACAGGTACTGAAATAATATTCCAGCGCATTGCCTTCACCGTTTAAATGGAGAGGGCTCAGGATTCCATATGCTTTGTTTGTGTATAGCAACTCAGAAAGTTCCGATAGGGCTGAAGGATCGACCCGGGCATCCTGATTTAAAAGGAATACCTGATCAGCCCCTTTTTCAAGAGCATATAGAATGCCCATATTGTTTCCTTTACCAAATCCCAGATTAACTTTTGATTTTATCAGATGTACATCAGGGTAATTTAATTCGATATGTTTTTCAGTTCCATCATTTGAATGGTTGTCAACAATGATAATGCCCACTTTAACACTACTGTTTTTAAGACTTTCAAGACATTTGTCTATCCATTTCATGCCATTGTAAGTGACAATAACGGTAAATATTTTTTTGTTGGTGGACACGGATTGGTTGTTGGTTATTTGTTGGGTGGTTATGTGGTTATTTGTTGAGTTGGTTATTTGGTTATTTGATTGTTGGTTATATGTTTATCCGTTGTAGGTTTGTGATTGTTTTTTATACCAGGAACTTGTGTCAGAAGTATGTTGTCTGAAATATGATTCTTCTGCGTTGGGTGAATTGGGGTTTTCATACCAGGGCAGGTGATGCGCCATAAATTTTCCTCCGGTTCGTAGTGTGGTTTCCCATTGCTGATATTTTATATTTGGTTTATACAAGGCAAAGGTTGTGTCAATGCGGGCTTTATAAAGGTCAGGTTCTACCTCGTTCTCCCAAAATTGTTTTTCCCAGTTTATGACTTCCTGTTTACGGGGATTATGATCGGGCAGATCATCAATTTTTAATCCGAATCCAATTTTTGAAATTTCTTTGAATTTTTTAAGAATTGTTCTAAAATGAATTATTACATCTTTCGGACATTCTTTAACCGGCAGTATATCCGGATCGGTATATATGTACGATGTATTTTTAAAATACATAAATATGTGTGTATCCCATAAAGCAGTATGTCCAACATTCTTATCCAGCCTGAAAACTGTAAATGGTGTTCTTCGATAAAATTCTAATAATGGTGGATAGGTCGACAGGTTATCAATGATATAAATATTCTTCATTCCGGCCCATGTAAGCCAGTCAATTTGTTTTTTTAAACAATCTAAACGGTTAAAATTATTTATGATCACAGGTATTTTTTTATAATCAACAGGATCGTGTGTGAACATGGCTTTTATTTTGCACCTCAACCTGAAGAGTATATTATGTTGCCTTTTAAAACCGGTTTTAATTTTAATTATCATTGTTTTAAATAAGGTCAATTATTAATTCAACCTTTTACTTTATTGTCGTCTAATCTATGAAGTAACAGACGGAATAACAGACTCAAGTTTTTTCTTGTTGGTTTAAAAGTCATGTAATTAAGAGCTTTAATAAGGCATTGTTTAGCCTCATTTTTTTGTCCATTATTATATAAAGTTACCATGTACTTATTACTGAACCATGCTTGTAAATAATCTTTTTCCAGAGCTCCCAGTTCCCAAGATAAGGATGTGTAATTATTTTTCTTTGTTTCAGTTGCTATGCAAGCAAGTAAATAATTGGATATGCTACATTGTTGTGCTAACCAATAACAAACGGCTTGTTTCTCCTCCCAAAATTTTGAAAAGCCTTCTCCAAAGCTTTTTGACTGATTATGTTGCCTGAAATGAGCTAATACTTTTTTAATAACAACAATGTCTTTTATACCATGTGCGCAAACGTAACGCATGAATAATTCATTATCAAAAATGTATCGCAAACTTGTATTAATGCCACCTAAGTTTTTAACTTTTTGAGTATTATAAAATGTAGCAGGTTGACTCATCACCACATTAACTATTGTTTTTGCTGCTGTATTTTTAACCCCTGTATGATATGTGTGACTGGTATTGCCGGATTCGTGCCAAAAACAATGGGTTTTTCCGCAAATTATGCCGGGCTTTTTCTTTGAGTAGATATTTCCTATTTCTTTTAAGGCATTTTTTTCGAGAAAATCATCGCTATTTATCCAGTTAAAAAGATCACCGGTAGCTTTATTAAGACCTTTATTAATTGCGTCTGCCTGTCCTTTGTCCTTTTCGCTTACCCACCATGTTATTTTATCTTCGTATTTTTTAATAATGTCAACGGACCCATCGGTACTCCCACCGTCAACCACAATATATTCCAGGTTTGGATATTGCTGATTTAGAACAGACAATATTGTTTGTTCCAAATAAGAAGCCTGGTTAAAACTGGGCGTGATGATGGTGATTTTGGGTAGCATTCCAATTTTATAAATTTGTTATTGTTGTCAATAAATTTATTGATTGTGATATGTAAGATATTTATTTGTATTTGTTAATTACTTTTTCAAGGGTTAAAGTATATTTTTCAAGGGAAAAATTTTTAGCAGATTCAATGCAGTTAAAAGATAGCGTGTTGTAATTTATTTTATTTAAGTTGTCCAATTTTTCAGATAATTCTTCATAAGAATTATATAAATATCCATTCATGTTATGGGATAATAATTCAGGGTTAGCACCACTATTTTTGGCAAATACAGGTATGCCCCGGCTAAAAGCTTCAATGGTTATTCTGCCAAATCCTTCATTCCTTGAATTAACAATTAAAAAATCAATGTTACTATAAATCGTATCTTGATTTTCTTCAAAACCCATGAGTAAAATTTGGTTTTCCCTTTTATAATTTTTTATTTCTCTTATGATTTGATTTTTATAACTCTTTTCACCATCACCATACAGGTATAATATGTGATTGCATTTTTTGGTACAAAACAATTTTACAATTGAAAGTTGATCTTTAGCTTCGTGCAATAAACCAACCATTCCAAATCTTATGGGGGATTTTAGAAAGCTATTGGGAAGTTGTTTATTTAAATAGTCTTCATGATAAATTCCATTATAAACTACTGTGCTTTTTACCTTGAATCTTTTAGTAAGGTGATCTGCTAAAAAATGGGATATGGTAATAATGTTTTTGCTTCGTTTTAGTAAAAAACGAAGAAATGAACTATAGAAGTTATAATATACACCATAATCCAATTCTCCGGATTCACGAATATGCCAAATATATTTTTTTCTTGATAAATAAGATGAGAATGCACATAAATCCAGCATTAATGAATTTAAATAGATCAAATCTGGTTCAACTTTTCTAATTACATTTAACAATCTTGGTAAAGCCCTTAACCGTTTTAGAAATCTGAATAGGTGGATATTTTTACTTTCAGAAAATCCAATATCAAATGTTCTTATAAGTGGTGATAAATCCTTTTCTTTACATAGTTCAAAAAACGGACCATGCCGTGGTAACAAAATTTGAATTGAATTTCCTTTGTTTTTCAGGTAAAGAGCCAGTGATAAAAGTGACTGGTTTGCACCATACAAATCAGCATAATGGGAAATGAATAGGATATTCACAAGAATAGGAATTTAATTGGCTAAAATGAAACATCTGCTTAAACTGGCATTTGCGCGATCCAAAATTTTAATTTTATAGTTATGGGCATATAAAAAACTCATTACATCATGCATGGCAAGCACATTATGTATCTCCATCAGGAGAATGGGTTTATTGGATTTAATTAATTTTTCGGCTCCTTTAAGAAACTGAAATTCGGCCCCTTCAATATCTATTTTAATTATATCAGGTATTTCCACCATCTTCTTTAACACCAAATTATCGGCCGTATTTACTTTTACGTTACATTTTGTGAAATTCAGACTTTTATACAATTCAGCAGTTTGAGCGGCCATAATGCCGCTAAGATGACTTCCCGTACTTTCGCTGTTTTCAATGTTATCGCTAAACTCAAATTCACAATTACCCTCAAAGTCAGACAATGCCATTTCATTTAAAACTATTTCTGTATCAAGGTCTGAGTTTTTATCAATATGCATTTTAAACCGTTTAATATTTATGGGATTGGGTTCAAATGCATAAACTTTTCCTTTTTTAATCATTTTAGCGAAAACCATACTATTATATCCAAAATGAGCACCTACATCCCATAATATTTTACCAACTGAATGATTTTTTATTTCATGGAAAATGTAATCATCATAATTTCCTTTTACCATTTTTTCCCAACCATGAAATAATGAAACATCACAAAAAATATGTATTCCTTTTCCGTATCCTCCTTCTACTGTATGCCATTTAGGATCAGCTAACTTAATTTGATCTTTAGAAATTTTGTTTTTTGAAAAAAGGTGGTGATATATTTTAGAGAGAGAAAGATGCCATAATTTTTTTAAGATATATTTTAAAGCAGTTGTTTTTTTAACCTGAGATAGATTAGTAGTCATCTTTATAAATTTATGATCATATTCATTTT
>JBNLCS010000426.1:0-4142 GCA_050303935.1 Bacteroidales bacterium | reverse complement strand
TGATATCTTGAAATGAGCAAGATACCATTGCGTGTAGCAATACCAAATAAAGTTATAAAACCTATAATGGCGGGAATACTTAGCATTCCTGATGAAAACTTAATAGCCAGCACCCCTCCTATCAATGCCAACGGCAAATTGAGTAAAATCACGAATGCCAAACGCGCATTCCCAAACTCTATATACAGAAGTATAAAAATAACAAGTAAAGCCCCCAGTGAAGCTATCAGCAATATTTTAGATGCATTTGCCTCGCTTTCAAACTGTCCGCCATACTCTACCCGGTAATTTTCGGGCAGTGTAATATTTCCTTCAATTTTTGATTGTATATCTTCCACCACACCATGCACATCACGATCAGCCACATTTACAGATATCACAATTTTGCGCATTACATTTTCACGTCCAATGGTATTGGGTCCATAGGTTGAAACTATATCTGCCACGTAATCAAGCGGGATGCTTTTTCCATCGTGGGTATTTATAAGCGCATGCCTGATAGCTTCAATATTATCCCTGTAAGGATCATCAAATCGTAATACGAGGTCAAACGTTTTTTCATTTTCAAAAATATCGGAAAGCTTTTCACCGGCAAAAGCAACATTTACAAAATTAAGGAACTCACCTACTGGAATACCATAACGTGCCAGCATCTCCCTGTTAGGTTTGATTTGTACCTGTGGTATTTCAATTTGCTGTTCCACCACCAGATCGCCTATTCCCCGTACATCTGCAATTTCTTCTTTCATTTTATTGGCCAGCATAAACATTTCGTTTAAATCAGTACCGAAAAGCTTTATGGCAATATTGGCTTTTGAGCCGGACAACATTGCATCGATACGGTGGCTGATGGGTTGTCCCACCTCAACAGTAATCCCACTTATTTCACCAAGCTTTTCACGTACATCTTTTAAAAATTCACTACGCGAACGGTTTTCCAACACAAAGGGGGCATCAATTTCCGATACGTTCACCCCAAACGCATGTTCAGCCAGTTCGGCCCTACCGGTGCGACGGGAAGTCGTTTTTATTTCTGGTATATGCATTAAAACTTTTTCTGCCTCCTTCCCTATTTTATTGGATTCTTCAAGGCTAATCCCCGGCAAGGTATTTGTATTAATGGTTAATGAACCTTCGTTAAACGGTGGCAGGAAACTCCGGCCATACCCCGAAAGCATGATGATGGTAACTACAAACAAAACTACGGATGTAACGATTATAATTTTTTTATATTCCAGCGTTTTGTTAAGGGACTTTTCATATCGGTTACGCAGAAAAACCTCAACCGCACTTCCCTGAATCCTTTTTCGTAACAATTTGCTATTGGTTAGCAAATATTTGCTTAAAACCGGAATAATGGTCACTGCCACTACCAAGGATGCAAAAAGGGAAACAATATATGCAATGCCCAATGGTTTCAACATGCGCCCTTCCATGCCTGAAAGAAAAAACAAGGGTACAAATGCTACCATTATAATAAGCGTGGCATTAAGAATGGAAGCCCTTATTTCTATCGAAGCCTCGTAAATTACTGTAATTGTATTTCTTTTTTTACCGGCTGGTAAAGCAGCATTTTCCCGCAACCGTTTAAATACATTTTCTACATCAATAATCGCATCATCAACCAGGGAACCAATGGCAATAGTCATTCCCCCCAGGGTCATTGTATTAATCGTGATGCCCAACCAGTGTAAGAATAACACTGCAACCATCAAAGACAAAGGAATGGCTAATACCGAGATAAAGGTGGCCCGTAAATTCAGCAAAAACAATATTAGTATTATCATTACAAAAAAACCACCTTCAATAAGTGCTTTTTTTACGTTGTTTACAGATGTTGAAATAAAACGTGCCTGTTCAAAAATATCGGTATGTATTTCAAGGCTTTCAGGTAAGTTTGTTTTTATCTGTGCCAGATTATTCCTAATTCTTTCTGTGAGTTCAATTGTATTTACTCCAGGTTGTTTCGTAATAGTAACAACCACCGCTTTTTCTCCGCGATACGAACCATCACCTATTTTAGGGGCAGCACCAATCTGCACCCTGGCCACATCGCTCACTTTTACCGGAAAACCGTTTTCCATACGTATTACATTATTACCGATCTCTTCAATTTGTTTTGTACGGCCAATCCCCCTTACTATATATTCATTTCCAAACTCATTGATAAAGCCACCTGATGCATTTTCGTTGGCATGCTTGCATACTTCTGTTAATTCGCTGTAAGTGACATTGTAAAATTTCATCTTAAACGGGTCCGCCAATATCTGGTATTCCTTATACTCTCCACCAATTATGGTAACCTGTGCCACCCCTCCTACCGATAACAGGGCCGGTCGAAGGTTCCACTCGGCTATGGTACGTAAATCAAGGGCAGGGATACTGTCTGAAGTAAGCGCTATTAGCATGATCTCACCCATAATGGAAGATTGCGGTGCCAATGTTGGGGAACCTGCCCCTTGAGGCATACGGTCTGCTATTGTTGCCAGTTTTTCACTTACAATTTGCCTGGCATTGTAAATATCAATATCCCAGTTGAACTCGGCCCACACAATTGAGAACCCCATGGCAGAGGAAGATCGTACCCTGCGGATTCCGGTTGCCCCATTAATAGCTGTTTCAATAGGAAAGGTAATCATGCGTTCCACCTCTTCGGGCGCCATACCATGTGCCTCGGTGAGAATTACGACTGTTGGTGCCGTGAGGTCAGGAAATACATCTACTTCCATCCGGGAAGCCGTATAAATACCCCCTCCTAAAACAATCACTGCTATTATAAGAACTACTAACCGGTTTTGTAATGAGTATTTTATAATTGTATTTAACATATTCTTTATTTTTATTAAGTCAATGCATCCTATTTAATTAACAGAATGCAAATTTGAAACGATTTTAGATGGTCCCTATGAACAAAGAATTTAACCCGGAATATGCATTAGAACATTTATTCCGAGCTGCAATTACTTCAAAATATGTCACTTCGTTGGTTTTCAAAAACTCACCATAATGGTGGCTATGCATCCTTTTTGAAAACTCATATTTTATCGCATTTGCAACTCTCATTTCAATGTTCTAAAACATAATCCTGGTTTAATGACTGTGACTATGTGCAGGTAATGAATTACTCAACATCGACAGTTTAATCCGGTACGGGTCCTTTGTTACGATATGATCGCCCGGCAGAATGCCTTCCGTAACATGATAGTTGGCCCCATCGTTGCAATCAATTGAAATATATCGTTTTTCAAACCCCTCTTCTTCACCTTCAACATAAACATAGTACCTGTCAGATTCTTCCAACAATGCTGACTTGGGCACTACAATACAGTTTGGTAATTGCACAGTTTTGAGGAATATCTCCACATAGGTCCCTGATATAAGGCTTCCTTTGTTATCTACTTCAAAAAATACAGACGTGAACAATGAATTTTCATCTGTTGACTTACTAAACGAAATCAACCTGCCATTTAAATCCTGAATATCATATAACTGGTTATCATAAATAGTTACAAAATTGGCAGAATGCATCCCCTCAAGCATGTGAAAATATCGCTGGGGCACATCTGCCCGTAGCACCAAACGTTTGTTTTTTGTAAGTTTTAATAAAGGTTGACCGGTAACAACATATTGACCTTCGCTTACCATAATATTTTTTACATAGCCTGAAATGTTTGAAGTAAGACGCTGTCCACCGGTTGAATAATTCTTTCTAACCCGGTCAAATTTATTTTTGCTCATTTCAAATTCCAGTTTAATATCGAGCAGTTCCTTATCTGAAATAATTTTATCCCGGTTTAATTCAACAGCCCTTTCGTAATCAGTACTGGCCTTGTCAAATTCCGATTTTATATCAAGGTACGATGCTTCAATGTTATCGTGGATCAGTTCTTTTCCCGAAATAGTAAGCAGGTGCTCCCCTTTTGTAACTTTCTTACCACTTAACAATTGTTTGTCGTTAAAAACCACGACCCCATCATGTACGGCAGTGAGGGTAACCTCATCGCCCTGGGCAGTAAGTATCTGTCCACTTGTTCTTATGATTTCGTAAAACGGACGTTCTTCAACTTCAATTATCCCATACATAGAATCCAATTCATGATGAGATGGAACTTCTTCAGTATGTTCATCAACCTGTTCATGTT
>JBNLCS010000425.1:0-3032 GCA_050303935.1 Bacteroidales bacterium | reverse complement strand
GGTAAACCTTTATTTAAAAAGCTAAACAAAAGAAGTAAACTGGAAATCAGCGATGTAAGGACTTTTTCAACTGGTCTTGTTCAGTTATACTACAGGGTGTTAAAATAGGAGACATCTAAAAAAACAGCAATTACCTTTCCTGAAATATATTATATCCATTTTTCAAAATAATACTCTGTATATGGCATAGCACCATCAAGCATTTCCCTATGCCCTTTTTTTTGGAACCCCTTTTTTAAGTAGAAATTATGTGATCTTTCAAACCTGGCATCTGACCATAAGTACAGTAAATTAATTTCTTTGGTACAACAATACCTTAGAACTGTTTCATATAAACTATCGGCAAAATTTTCACCACGAAGTGTTTTGTGAAGATAAAACCTCTTCATTTCCATACTGCTTTTTTGTATTCCGGTTTTCAAAGCAATACTTCCATGTAATTTTTTCTTCTCACTTAAAAGAACCCAAAACTTGCCCCCTTTTTGAGTGTAGTTTGAATCTATATCAAGTAAATCTTTATCAAAACCCTCCAAGTATATTTTATCACCAAACTCGTGGTATATCTCATCAATTAACAAAATTAATTCATGTTTATAGACATCGTTGTATAAAACAATTTCATATAACATCACCCCATTCTTTATAAAACTGTTCTATAAAACATTCCATAAACGAGTGCTTTTCTTTTGCAATTTCTTTTGCTTCAGGTGTGTTAAGGAGTGTTTTGATTTTAAAAAGTTTTTCATAGAAATGGTTGATAGTCGGAGCTGTACTTTTTTTGTACATATCATCATTAGGGTTGTCCAGAGGGGCTATTTCAGGATTATATATTTCTCTGTTTTTAAATCCCCCATAATGAAAAGCACGTGCAATACCAATGGCACCGATGGCATCCAACCTATCAGCATCCTGGATAATTTTAAATTCAATAAACCCCGGTTGTTCCAGGCTTTTATTTTTGTATGAGATATACCGGATAATATCAACTATTTTACGTATTAATTCATCTGAAACAGAATAGTCCCTTAAAAATTTAGTTGCTATTTCTGGACCTATGGATTCATTACCATGGTGAAATTTGGCATCAGCAATGTCATGCAATAAGGCACCCAGGTCCAGCAACAGGTTATCTGTTTTATAGTTTTCAGCTATTTTCCTGCTTATTTTTAATACGCGAGCTATATGCCACCAATTATGTCCTGCTTCTGCCTGATTTAAGCTTTCTTTAACAAAAAAAACGGCTTTTTCAACAATTTGGTGATTATTATTCATCTGTTTATAATTTGTTTTTCAATGGTCAGACCTGCCTATCGGCAGACAGGTGGAACTTACCATTCGCAAATAATCATATTCGCATGTAAGATAATGATAATTTGCTCATGGACGG
Source organism: Bacteroidales bacterium (assembly GCA_050303935.1). Lineage (GTDB taxonomy): Bacteria > Bacteroidota > Bacteroidia > Bacteroidales > JBNLCS01 > JBNLCS01. The sequence continues at coordinate 1,645 of JBNLCS010000425.1, read as the reverse complement.
TTCATTTTGCAGCTTTCCGCATTAATTGTTTAAAGTCGCTACCGGTGGGATTTTGGAAAACGGAAAGTTCGAACTCCGGTACAACAGCTAGTATGTGATCAAAAATATCTGCTTGTATTGCTTCGTAATTGGCCCAAACAATATCATTACTAAAAACATAAATTTCTATGGGAATACCTTTTTCCCAGGGATGTAACTGCCTTACCAGAAATGTCATATCCTGATTAATCTTTGGATGGTTACGTAAATAATTTTCAATATACTTCCTGAAAGTACCCAGGTTCGTCATCCTTCTTCCATTAACCTTAACGGTTTCGTCAATTTCATTTTTCTCGTTATGAATTCTTAACTCTTCTTGTTTGGTTTCAACATAATGCTTTAAAACTTTAATTTTCTTAAAGCGTTCAATCATTTCCGGGGTACAAAACTTTACCGAAGTCATATCTATGTTAATTGAGCGTTTAATTCTTCTGCCACCGGATTGTTGCATACCCCGCCAGTTTATAAACGACTCATTAACAAGTGCGTAAGTAGGTATTGTTGTAATGGTTTTATCCCAATTTTGTACTTTAACAGTATGCAGGCTAATATCAATCACATCTCCATCGGCTTTACGACTTGGCATTTCTATCCAATCTCCCGGACGCACCATATCGTTGGCCGATAATTGAATACCGCCAACAAGGCCAAGAATAGAATCTTTAAATACCAGCATCAATACTGCAGCTATAGCACCAAGACCGGTAAAGAAATATACTACCTTCTTATCCATTGCAATGGATAGCATCCAGATAATTCCCACAAAATATACCATGATAATTACTATTTGCAGGTAACTTTTTATCGGGCGGTCCTTAGATATAGGCAGTGTCAGGTATATATCATGCAAACCATTAATAAGTGATACAATGGCACGTATACTAACAATAATTATATAAATGCTAACTACATTGTTTAATAATTTTACCAATGTTACATAATCTGCCAAATAATATTTAATCATATATTGGACCACTATCGCGGGAAAAATATGGACAAGCTTGTTAAAAACCTTTCTGTTAAACAGCATATCATCCCAACTGGTCTTACTTTTTGAGACCACTTTACTTATTACCCGCAACAATATTTTCTGGGAGAAATAGTCAATAATAAAAGCAACCAATGCAATTATTAAAATTTCAGTTCCTATTAATAAATAATCCAGGTATTTGAAATCAGGGTTAATTTTGGATATCCAATTTGTAAGATATTCCTTGATTTTTAACATGTATTGATTTTTAAAATGTTGGTTTAAAAATAGAAAATCAATTTTTCAGAATCAATAGTATTTCAAAAACACCTGATAGTGTTTTTGAAATATGGTAAGAAACTGCATTAAAATTCTGCTTTTTATGGAATTTGAGAATGGAAATGAGAGGTGCTATTAAACGAATCGTATTTTTCGGAGATAAAAAGAGGTTGTCTAAAAAGTCTTTGCGCAAAGTAATAATATGACGGATTTTCATTAATTATTAACTTTTTAGACACCCTCTTTTTGTGTTTTTATTTATTGTTGCGATGGTACAAAAGGTGACTGCATTTGTTGTCTTGGGTTTGCAACATCCTTTTCCAATATCTCTAACAATTCTATTTCAAAAATTAAAAC
>JBNLCS010000424.1:0-5143 GCA_050303935.1 Bacteroidales bacterium | reverse complement strand
AAATTATGATAAATGGGAAATATGCAAACATGCAATTTCAAACGGTAATGAAACAAACACATTGTTACATGTTTTTGTAAAAGATGCATTGGTGAGAAAATACGGGGAAGAATGGTATGAACAACTTGAATACGTGGCCGATGAAGTAAACAAAGGCAAAATTTAAGAGACTTTTATGTGGTTTCGGGACATGGGGCCAGAACAGTTACTTTTAAAGTTTTTGAAACAGTCATCTCACAATCTTGCGAGAATCCAGGGCTTCAAAAACTTTAAAAGTGTTGGCTTTCCTTATAAAGAAAACTGAAAGGATAATTAATAATTACGATAACAAGTAATAATTATTTCATTGAAACGGTTTGTTTGTTTCCATCATAATTAACTTTTATCATATTTTCTATTTTTTGATCAATACCAATGGAGCTGCCCTCATTAATAAAAGCAATGTTGAATACCCTGTTTTCAAGCATTCCCGGATATTGGCCTTTTCTTTCTAAAATAGTTAGTGCTTTATCATTTTCACTATATACAAACTCTATTTCAGAATATTTATTCTCTTTATATTCGTTGTTTAAACCATCATCTTCATATAAAATAAATCTACCATCTTTGCCCGTATATACAAAGATTGTAAGCGGATCAGCTTTTTTCTCATCAACATACTGCATAACCGGACCTACTGGAATGATGGCACCCTGAGGAACAAATACCGGTATTTTTGATAGTGGGGCTTCGGCTTTAATAACTTGGCCCCCTTTCAGATATTTGCCAGTGTACAAATCATACCAACCTGTTAATGCAGGTAGGTACATGTCCCTTTCAACGGCTTTGAATTCTGTTACCGGATTCACTAATAATGATGGTCCAAACATATATTGATCCGTAATTTCGTATACATTTTCATCGGAAGGATAATCCATTACCAGGCCTCTCATAATTGTATAATTATTATGGTACGCGTGGCCTGCCAAACTATAAATATAAGGCATTAACCTGTACCTTAATTCATCATAATATACCATTGAATTGTATACTTCAGAACCAGCAGGAGAAATATTGAATATTTCACGAAACGGAAATTGCCCGTGAATCCTGAATAGTGGGCAAAATGCACCAAACTGGTACCACCGCATATTTATTTCCCGCCATTCGGGTAGATGTTTTGGATCTTTGTTTGCATATCTGTTCTCAACTGAGAAACCACCAATATCGGTTGTCCAATAAGGAATACCTGATAATGAAAAGTTGATACCGGCAGCAATCTGGTCTTTCAGGTTGCTCCAACGAGTAACTACATCACCACTCCATGTAGCAGCCGAATATCTTTGTTGTCCGGCAAAAGCTGACCTGGTAAGGATAAAAGGCCGGGTATCAGGATCATCTTCCATTTGTCCTTCGTATACACCTTTTGCATTCATTAATGAAAAGGCATTGAAATATTCAGCTCCCGACCCTAGGGCTGTGGGATTCATTAACAATTTCCTTTCCTCTACACTAAAGTTTGAATGCATATCTGGTTCTGTGGCATCCAACCACCAGGCATCAAACCCTTTACTATATAAATGTTCGTTCATTTGTTCCCAAAATAATTTACGTGCATCCGGATTAAAAGCATCGTAAAAAGTAGAATAATAGCCAATCCAGTCAACTATTTTTTTGGTTAACAGATGTTTATAAAGAAACCCTTTTTCGTCCATCTCCCTAAAATGTTCAGTACCCGTGTTAAATTTTGGCCACACAGAAACCATTATACGTGCATGTAAGTCGTCATGTAATTCTTTAATCATCCCTTCAGGATCAGGAAACCTTGCACTGTCAAACGTATGTGCCCCCCACTTAGGGTCTTCCCAGTATCGCCAATCAAGCACAATATTATCAAGTGGAATTTTTCTTTCACGATATTCTCTTACAACCTCTAGCAATTCATTCTGCGTTTTGTACCTCTCCCGGCTTTGCCACAAACCCAGGGCCCACTTAGGCATAATTGGCGCTTTACCTGTCAGTTGCCTATATCCGCTTATTACTTCATCTGCATTATTTCCTTTTATAAAATAATAATCAATTTCATCTGCCACTTCCGAATATAAAGACAACATTTGTTGTTCTGTTTTATCAAATGGTGTTAAATATTTTAAAGAGATATAGGCTCCATTCATATTTTTCCATTCCAGTTTAATTTTATAGCGTTTACCAGCCTCCATATCCAACATGAACTTATTTGACCAAGGGTTCCATCCCTGTCGCCATTTGTCCATCACTATTTCATCATTAATATATAACGTAAAATATTCAGATGCATACAACAGGAATTTATGTTTTCCGGTTACATCAGACTCGATATAACCTTCCCAAACAACTTTATTCTTACCACTTAAAATCTCGGGCATCTTTCCGGCTTCATCCAAATTTTGATAATCAATTATATTTTCTTTTTTCTCAAGAACAGGCCGGCCCCACTGGAAATATGATGCGGATAATCCTCCTTGTTTACCGTTTTTATCATATAATTTTAAACCATTAATTTGCTGGTAAGGCCTGGGGTCCCCAAATCGTGTTATGGAATAATTGTCCCATAAAATACCATAGTTTTTATTGGAGTATAAGAAAGGAACTACAGCAACAATATTATGTTGTGCAAGTTCTACATCTTCACCTTTATAGTTCATTTGCCGGTGCTGATGCTGTCCTAAACCGTAAAAAACCTCATTATCAGGAGAATCAAATACTTGTCTTATTTCATATTTGGTTTCCCCATCAAGCATATATTGTTTTGCATATTTAGATCTACCATCAGGTTCCTTAAGAATTTGATTATCATCTAAATCAGTAAAAACAACTTTGCCGTTATTTACATTTACATGTGCTTTTATTTGATTGGTTTTTACCGTTACTTCGTCTTCTGATTCAATAATACTCCAATCAACATTATTATCCCTGTTAATGGCCGTAAGGCTTTCCTCAGTTCTAAAGCTATCACCAGGTGTTGCTGAAACATGCATTACATTATCAAAGAATACTTCTACCTTTATTTTTTTTATAATACTATCGCTGGTATTTACAATAATACCATTATCAATTTTCACGTAATCCGGTTTGTTACATGAACAAACCAAAATTAAAGTTACGAATGCAATAAAATTCCTCATTTGTGATTTCCCTAAATTTAAATTTTCAATTAATTCATTCCTGGCAATTCGCCAACCCAAAAATAATAAAAGGATCTATCCAAATTAATTTGAATGTTTCCATGATGTACTTCTTTTGTTAAACCAAATAGACAAGTATCATTTCATATCATAACACATAACAGAAACAATACTCAAATTTTAAAATTATCAGATATTACTTAGAAATAAAACCTGCCAAAGCATATATAAGGGCAGCTTGCCAGTTCAGTGCAATTTCATTATGGCTGTAACTGGCCTGAACATCAACCCAGTCAGTAGCCGTATGCCCTCCCCCAACAATATAACCAGGCCAGGGCTCTTTAACATTATCTGCACCAGACCTTCTGTCATGCGGGTTCATTGGCGGATAATGCCCCAATCCGGTTACATATGACCTGGTATAATAATTCCTGCCAAAAATATGCCCAATGGCATCAAGGGCAACATTTCGATATTTTTCATTACCAGTTAAAATATGTGCTATCTGAAGGTTGACGGTCTGGCGTGCCACTGTGCCATTACACCCCCAATAATAACTATTGCCCAACGTACGTCCGTACGCATCATTTTTTGCCACCTCAACAATACTATCTGCCACATAAATAATATCCTGTTTTATCTCTTTTACAATGGATTCATTTCTCCCCGGATTTTTAGATAAAATGTACGTAAACACAGCAAGGTTTTTTACATTACCCCAATCCCAGTCAAAATCATTTTTACGTTTATAATTATTTATTCTGCCTTCAAAATCAAGAAGATATCTTTTCTCCCCTGTTGTTTGCCATAATTCTGCTGCTGCCCATAGCCTGTCGTCTACATCACCAGTTTGATACCCACCTGTTCTAAAATCACCCTGTTCAAACCTTTTATACTCAGGATAATTTTGTAAACATTCGTAACTTAAAATGGCCGCTTCAAGGCATTTTTCTGCATATTCAGTATCATACGGTTTAAAATACCTGGATGCCATGGCCATCATTGCGACGAAATCGGCTGTAGCTGAAGTACCCCATCCTGAAAAATATCTTTTTGCACTATCAGCACCTGGCATAATGAAAGGAGCAAAATTCAACCTTGTTAACTTATGTGAAACCTTGCCTGATCCATCGGGATATTGCATTTTCAATAACCAGTCTGTCTCCCACTTAAGTTCGGCAAGAAAATCAGGCAATTTCCCTCCAGATTCCGGGATATTTAAATTAGTTTTTTTTATTTTTTTATTAAAATGTTCCCAAGCATTGAATAATACAGCCACAGAAACACCTGCATTCACTACATATTTACCATAATCCCCGGCATCATGCCATCCTCCTGTACCATCCCTTTTCTTTCCTTCCTGACCAGTATAATCCTCATAGGCATCATCTAAATGACAAGCATCCTGCTTATAAACATTGCCATTATATTCTATTTCAACCGCTGTACCGCAACGCCATTGATACAATCCCAGACAAGCCATCCGGAATGATTCATTGTAAACATCTTCACCTATCTTGAATGGAGCTGAACGAACTGAATCTGATATTTTCAGATAAAATTTACCCTTCTTTGTAAAATCGCTAAAATTAAGTATCCATAATTCCATATTTGTATCCTCATGAAAAACACGCCTGATGTTTCTACCTTCATAAACCATTTTACCATTAACTTCATTAACAATCATAAATAACTCACACGCAGATTTTGATGTGGCTAATTTCTCAGCTTTTGGTAAAAAACCAATTGAATTAACTGAAATAGAAATATCATTTGCACTTGCAGCAAAGGCAAGCAATACTACCATACCACCGATAATGTATTTTTTCATCATCTTGTTTTTTATTTGATTACTAATTTGTCTGTTAACTTTATATCCTGCGATGAAGCCCCAACCATTATAGTAAGCGTTCCTTCTTCAAGTTGAAATAGGTGCTTACTGGTATCCCAATACGTTAAATCTTCATATGCTATGGAAATATTTATATTTTTTGTTTCAC